>DASYEA010000297.1:0-5275 GCA_036499265.1 Schlesneria sp.
GCTGGCCCGGCACATCCCCATGAAGCCGGTCAACTGAATCGCCGAAGCCCCATCACCAGCTTGAGCGGCTGAAACCAGATGACTTCATAGCTGACTGCCGCTCAATTCGCTCCTTCTCCAGTGAAGTGGGACTGGGCGAAACGTATCAAATTTCGAAAATCGACCAATATCTCTCAAGAAATCGCGCGATCGTGCCGAAGGCGGCCGAAGCTGATCTTGTTGACCTAACCGATTTTCACTACGTTTCCGCCCTCCAACTCCTCTCAATAATTCGTAGTTTGTCATTTGCCGGTTTGCAGACGCTTCGCTGGAAGTCGTTTGTTGATCGAACGATATGATGCTCCACAACATCTCAGGTTCAGCAATGTTTCGATCGGTCGGGCTACTGCTGCTCGGACTTGGCTTATGCGCCACCTGCGGGTGTGCATCAGTCGGGGCGGGCCGTAGCACGAAACTGACCGAGCGTGCATTTTGGGGTCGAAGTCGCGCCGATAAGGAATCGGCGACAAAAAACGATGAGTCAGCCGTCGTCTCGTTCCGAGCCCCCCGGCGCGATCCGGAAACGCCTGCCGATTCCAAAGAGGCTTCGTTCTCTGGCCATTCTGCGGAGCTTCCGCTGGTCGCTTCGAATAGCTCTGAGCGAGAGCCTGTGGTCACACGTGCTGCATACGAAGACGAGTCACCCAGCACGCTGAATTCAAGAACAGATTCGGGTGAACTGGAGTCGGGCGTCATCGACGCACATTACCGTTCGGACCGCGATGCCTCGGACAATCCGATCCAACTGCAGGGACTTCAAGCGATCTCGGAACCGACCGAGTCCGACGAACCTTGGGGAATCGATGAGTGGACGAAGCGTCCGAAGCATGCTGAAGTTCAGCAGGCGGACTTGGAGCCCGACACGACCAACATCAGCTTGACCTCACATCAGGCCAACCAGTCACCGAGTCCATGGCAGGCTGAACTCGATCAATTGATCATGCGAGCCGAACGCGAATTGGCTTCGTTGTCGCCGCGAAATACCGGCACCGCAGCGGAATACCGCCGATTACAAGTGCATTTGCGCTTCCTCTATTTGCTGGCACGGCATCCCGAGCAAGCTCTCACAGTGATCCCGTCACTCGACCCGGCCGATCAAGAGTACTGGCAAGAGATGGTTTGGGCGATCACGAATTCGCTCGATCCCGACGAACAATTGTCGCCTCGAGATCGGGCTGCTCATACGATCCCGCGGATCAACAATGCGTTGCGTCGCCTGCGCGAGCAAGCCGATTTGTCGATTCGAAACAGTGCGTTCTGTGAGGAAATCTCATACTACGGCAACTATAAGCGGTTCCCCCGTGAGGAGTTCGTGCCGGGGCAACCTGTCCTGCTCTATGCCGAAATCGAAAACTTTCGCAGTGAACCTTCCACGACTGGCGAATACCGAACGCTGCTGCGGTCGCTTGTCGAAATCGTCGGTCCGAATGGCCAGATCCGCTGGAAAAAGAGCTTTGCGGCGACGGAGGATCTGTGCCGGAATCCGCGACGCGATTACTTCCATAACTATCAATTCACCATCCCCGATCGCCTGCCGTTGGGGCCTCATACTCTCAGGTTGACCGTTGTCGACGAACTGAGCGGTAAACAAGCGACCAGCATGATCAAATTCATGGTCAAGTAATCGCGTCGCCAAACGCAACTCAGTTCGCGACGTCCTTCTCATGCCGTCAGATCAGCAAAGTGATCTTCGCGCGGGGCGACATTTCAGAATAATCCCAGCAGCGTGGTTCGATCGGATGGAATCCGCGCTGCTTTTGGGATTCGGGGGACGCTGGTCATGGATTCAGACCTGAAACCGCACGATGGCGGACATGCCTGGTGGCGCGAACGTGAATTGTGGCTGCTGGTGCTGCTGATGGGCGGCATTTATCTGACGAACCTGGATGGGATTACCATTCGTGGTGAGGAATCTCGTCGAGGTCGCATCGCGTGGGAAATGCTGGAGAGCGGTAACTGGCTGGTTCCGACGATGCAGGAACACCCTGTCTTCTATCGGCCGCCGCTGCAGAACGCTTTGATCGCCAGCGTCGCCGTCATTCACGGTGAAGTCGATGCCTGGTCGCTACGACTACCGAGTGTCACTGCAATCCTACTGCTAGTCGTTTTGATTTACGGCTACGGTCGTAGTTTTCTGTCGAAGTTGGGAGCTTTTGCTGCGGCATTGGGATTCGCTTCGATGGGCCAGGTGCTGGAGCTAGGTCGCTTGGGTGAGACCGAAGCCGTCTTCACGCTGTTCGTGGCAGGTAGCCTGCTGACCTGGCGCTGGTGCCTGAATACAGGCCGATCTCCCTGGTTCATGTGGACGACAAGTTATGCTTTGGCAGCCGCTGCGACCCTAACCAAGGGACCGCAGGCACCGATGTACTTTGTCGGTGGAGTCTGGTTGTTTCTGATTGTGACACGCCGCTGGCGGATGTTGCTGACACTGCCACATCTGGTGGGGATCGCGGTCGCTCTCAGCGTCCTTGCTGTGTGGCAAGTTCCTTACGCCATGCAGATGGGTGTGGCCACATCATTTCGAGTCTACGTCGGTGACGTCGCGTCTCGTTTCGGCGATATGAAAGCGGCGACCGTCATCAAGCATTTGATTTCCTTCCCGTTGGAAATTGTGTTTGGATCATTGTTGCCGTGGTCGGTGTTGCTGCTGTGCTATGCCAGCCGGCAGTTCCGGCAGGATCTAGGACGATTGCGAGAAAATGCGTTGTTCCTGGCGGTCTGTATCGCGATCAGCTTCCCTTCGGTCTGGATTCCGGCGACGGCCAGCCTGCGTTACTACATGCCGATGTTCCCAATTTTCGCATGCCTGGCGGGAATCGCCATCGAGCGGATTGCAGCCTACGCACCCAATTCAATTTGGGTGAATCTGTTCACTCGGTATCAACGCACGTTGGCTCTCGTCGCCTTGGGAACCGGGGTGGTTGTCTTGGTTGCGTCGATTGGCATTCCAAGACTTGATCTGGCGCAGTCGATCCCGTTCGCGGCGGCCTATTTTGCGGCGTGCGCGATGCTGGCCGCAATCGGCTGGTGGGCGGCTCGCACCATGACTCCGCGCGGGATCATGATTGGTATGACGACGACGGCGTGCTTCCTGGGACTGACATACAGCACGCTGCTGGTGTTTGTGCGGCAGAAGATCAGCGAAGACGCTCCGGGGGCGATCGCTCAACTACGTGAGAAGCTTCCCAAGGGAGAACACCTGGTCAGCGTGGGACCTGCGCATCACTTGTTTCTGCTGCTATACGGCGAGCCGGTCAAGCATGTCCCGTTGGATCATGCGAGCGATCTGGATCAGACCGACAGTGACTACTTCTGCTTCTGGGTCTGGTCGGGTGGTGTGAAACCTGCCGATATTCCATTTGAGTGGGAGCAGGTGGCTTCGATTTCGTGCGATCGTAATCGACGCAGCAATCCGATCGACACGGTCATCGTCGGCCGTCGGATACGATCACCACAGATGGCTGCACGGCCCGATCCGTTGGAGTAGGTCGCTGAGATGGCCAGTCACGCCTGGGGCGGTGCCCACGCGGTTAAACGATAGCTAAAGGACCACGCGTCCGTAGTGTTGTTTCAATCGCTGAAGGGATCGCGCAATCGCCTGTGCTGCGTCCGTGGGGCTTAGTCGGCCTGTCGTCACCAGACACTGTGCAAGATCTTGCAATGTCGCGCGTGTTAGCACCGGGGCAAAGATCAGCATTAAACGTCGCTCGATCAAGTCGTCCAGCGTAGTTACCCATTCGTGTTGGATGACCCATTGGACGGTTCGACGCGACCACGGCGAATCGGCGAGGGCGATTCGTTCGATGCCTGCAACTTGCTTCAAGATCGCCCTGCTCTGCATCCCGTATAAAGGCCACATCGCGGAAACTTCCTCAGCGGTTGTGTCGAAGTCTGAAGCCCACTGCTGCCACAACTCAGGCCAAGTCTGAGGATCGCTTGGAAAGTCGACGCTGCCGAGTATGGGGCGTCGATCCGTTGTTGCCTCGCGTTGCTGACCCAGATGCTTCAGGACTCGGTCACTGATCTGATTTGCGACTGACCGGAACGTCGTCAGCTTGCCACCGACCAGAGTCACCACTGGGACACCATGCAAATGGTGTTCGGCAAGCGAATGATCTCGTGAAACGGCGGCGTTGTTCGTGTCTGTCGATCGGGGCAGCGGGCGAACGCCGCTATAGTGCGATTCGATGTCGGATTGACTTAGCTTCAGACCGAAGACTCCTTCGACGACGTTTACCAGATACTGCAGTTCTTCTTCTGACGCGACAGCCTCGTCC
Organism: Schlesneria sp.; assembly: GCA_036499265.1. Taxonomy (GTDB): domain Bacteria; phylum Planctomycetota; class Planctomycetia; order Planctomycetales; family Planctomycetaceae; genus Schlesneria. The sequence continues at coordinate 4,317 of DASYEA010000297.1, forward strand.
GGCGGCCCGGACCATTCTTCATCAGTCGTTCCCACTAATACGGCATCACCGAAGGGCAGGATGAAGGCCAGTCGGCGGTCGACGGTCTCGGCATAGATTCCTTGATCGCCGAGTCTCTGGATGAGCGTTGCGTTACGAGTGACGAGGTGGCTTCCTTTCGTTCCGGCGAACATCGGAATCGTCGCGGCATCAACCCCCTTCAGCGTGAGATCGCCCCAGGCCCCACTACAATTGATCACCATTTGAGGCTGCAAATTGACTGCAACCGCACCTTGATGATCTGCAACCCGGATCGTTGAATCCTGCCAGCGGATCTGTGCGTGAGGGACGATCTGAAATGGCAGACCGCGTTCTTGAGCGATCGACTCCGCTTCGGCGAGCAGCGCAATCACGCACCGTTCGGGGAATCGCATCTGGGCGTCGGAGTACTCACACATCCATTGATAGCGGGTCGTGTCGATACGCGGTTGCACGGACATGACCAAGCTATTCGTTTCGGATGAGTGATCGGCGACTGCTCCGCGACTTTTGGGCAACCCGTCTCCCCACGAGAACAAGTCGTACATCCACAGCCCCATCCGGATCGGCCAGTAACCACGCGGAGCCCGTCGCTCGCTTCGACCCATCAGGCGGCGACCAAGGCGAGTGCGTGCCAGCTTGAAGAAGCCGAGTCCTGATCGAAGCAATCCAGACCAGCGCTTGTTCGTGGGGACAAAGAGTCGCAACGGCCGCACAAATTGAGGTGCCAGCTTCAACAGCCTTTCGCGCTCTGACAGCGATTCACGAACGAGGTGGACATCGCCGTATTCGAGATAACGCAATCCCCCATGGATCAACCGCGAAGACTTGGAAGTCGCCCCGCCTGCGAGGTCGCCCGTGTCAGCCAAGACTACGGGAACATTGTTCAAAACGAGTTCTCTCGCAACGGCCGCACCATGAATTCCACCGCCCAAGATCAA
>DASYEA010000298.1:0-5563 GCA_036499265.1 Schlesneria sp.
GATCGGCTGATCCTCGGGTGCCAGCACATCTTGCTCGTGCAACATGCGATCCAAGTCAGCCGCATAGACGGTCAGATGCGGGGCGCGACCATTCGGCGGCTTCAAACCGCTCAACTTGATCCGCACCTTGTAATCGCCCGCGGTCGGAATTGTCAGATGTTGGACTGAGCCCGGATGTCCCGTAAAAGTACTGCCCGCCCAGACATCCAGACGAACTTTGTCCCACAATCCCTGCTCGATCAGTTTCTCTTTATCACGAATGTGTCGGAAGTTCGAAGGATCCCATTTGACAAGTGTCTTCTTAGGCTCGACCTCCGGAAAGGCCTCCGCGAGTGCCGCTTCTGCCGCGGCGTAGTATTTCTCCACGTGAGCGGGCGACAGCGACAACACCGATCCGATCCGCTCGAACCCATGCCAGTTTGGATCCTCGGGCAGAGCGCTGGGGTCCATGGCGTCAAAGTGAACGCCTAACAAGTCATAAATGGTATTGGCGTACTCTTCGCGAGTCAGCTTCTGGAAAGTGACTCGTTCGCGCTTCGCCAGGCGAGCCATCTCGCCTTCTTTAATGCGAGCGTTCAGCCATTCTGCCACCTGCGACGCTTCATCGGCCGTCGGCTGTGGTTCTTCGGGCGGCGGCATTTCTGCCGAACTGATGCGATACATCACATCGCCCCAGTGCCCCGCCGATCCACCACCGGCGAAATCACGAGACAACGTGTCGATCCGCAGTTCGCCCTTCTGAACTTTGTCGTCATGACAACGCAAACAGTGCTTTGTCAAGAATGGCAGAACGGCCTTCTCGAAAGTATCGGCCTCGCCATGACTTGCAACCGGCGTCTTAGAGGCAGGTGGAGGAAATTCAGCACTCCACAGTGTTGAAGCGCAAATGAGCAGCCCAATCAGGCTGAAAGATCCAAACCTCGTCATACAGTCGCTGTCCATCAATGTTGCGTTCGTATCGGCAGAGATCCCCCACTTTAGCTGTAGGCTCGGCCATTCACAAGAAAACCTTGATCGGTTCGCACATCTGGTTTGCGCCGTTGATTAGTGGCCTTAAGGAAAGAAGGAATAAGAAGCCTTCGGGTGCCACGGTTTTGGAGTCCTCGACAAGGCCGTGTCTCTCCGATTCTCACGCTTGGCGCGTTCGTGGCTGAAGTTCGGAAGCGTGCCAAAGCCGTCGCTTCTTAAAGAGCACGGCCTTGTAGAGGACTCTAAAACCATGGCACCCCCTGATTTTCAATTTTCCCGCGAGCAATTGATCGACTGCCCCTCGCGCATCTCGCGGCGGGCGTTCATGATGAGTTCGACAGACTTTCACCAGGAAATCGACCGTGAACTGCATTATCTGCTGGAGTTCGGCCCAAGTTCGGCAGAAGTGAATTGGTCATCAGTGGTTTCGTTCGCCTGATATTGACGGTCCGTTTTGAATCTGGGAGAAGCCGGACCTCCCATTTCCCCAATTTGTTCATCGTTCGTTGCAGGTCTCGCCGCGCACCTTTCTGCGTGTCGACGATTCGGTCAAGGAAGTCGCATGTCTCGAACAATCCGCTCAGTCGTGTGTTGCTTCGGACTGGCGGTGGTGACTACCACCGCCGGGGTCGGCTGCTCGCACATGATTGAAACGCGAGCGATCACGGCGTTCTCCAAGAACCTGAATGACGAAGACCTCGACGGTCTGATGGAGGCGACCAGCAGTGATTTCCGGCAGCGAGCCCTACGCACCACAACGGCCTTCGAAGATTTGAAGATCCTGAACCTTCCTGATGGCAAGACAACCATTGTTGAAGTCGAAGACGTCTCGCACGACAAGAAACGCGTGACGGTCGAAGTTGGCGATGGAACACCAGACAAGAAAAGCAAAAAGAAGGGCAGTTCTAACGACAACAAGAAGGAAATCTTCTACGAACTGACTAAAGGCAAAGATGGCCACTGGGTCGTGGACGACATCTACTTGAAGCAGAAGCGCAAAGGCGTCGTCGCCTTCAAGTCCGTCACCGAACAAATGGACATGCTGCTGTCGATCCGCGAATTCCTGGATGCGTGGAGTCGCGGCGATCGCGAGCAAGTCCTGGGTGTGACTACAAAGAAGTTCCGTGCGGCTCTCGATCCACTGCCACCCTCATACCTGGCCACGCTGACGAAAATCGTTTCCAACGGCAAGCCGACCGGTGGCAAGTACAAGCCGAACGCCCAGATGGACGAAAAAGTCGCCGTCGTGCGTTTGCCGCGACATGTAGGCGATACGGTGATTTCGATGGAACTGGCAGACGGACGCTGGCAAGTTGCCGATGTCGCCGTCGACACCAAAGGCGACGAACAGTTGCCATCGATGTTGAAACTGGCTCACGCCGTTAACGGATGCACATCGTTCCTCGCCGCTTATGGAAACGGCGACAAAAACAAACTGTCCGAATTGAGTTCGGCAGACTTCTTCGAAGGCAGCCTTGCTGTCGGTGATCTCACCCAGGCCAAGCTGCCCGATTCGCAATTCTCGGAACACGAACTGATTGTCAAGCTACGCGGCAACCGGGCCGACTTCGTCCTAAAGAACGATACGGAACTGGTGCAGATCGATATGCACCGCGATGCAGAAACGTCTCCGGATGTCCCTGCCAAGTTCCGCGTCTCCGACGTGACAATCTACGAAATCGAGACGAAGCAGGAAAAGCGACTCTCAGCTTTGTTCACGGCTCAGGGGATGCTCGAAATCTTCGTCCATGCTCTTGAATCCCGCGATGTTGGCACCTTGAAACATTCGTCGACACGTGATCTGGCCACCCGCGTTTGGGGTCGTCTCAGCACAGAAACGTTGCAATCAATGCCGCTGGATCTGTTCGACGGCAGCGACATGGAATTCGTCAGTGCCTCGTTCCAGGGTGCTTTAACTCGGATTGAAGCTCGCCAAGGCGGACGGCCAGTCACTTACTTGCTGCGGGACGAAAACGGTCGGTTCTTCGTGGATGATGTCAGCTGGCAGATCACCGGCGTCCCTTCATCGCTCAAGACAACGCTGGAAATCCTCGTTCCAATCCAGGAATTTGCCAGTGCGATCGCCCAGGGTCGAGACCCACAGAAGCAAGAAAATGCTTTGGAACGCCTGCAAGCCATCTCGACAGCCGATTTCAATCGCATGGTCTGGAGCCAGACTCGATATGTGCCCAATTCAGGGATGTCTGCAGATACCTTCTTGAAGGCCCCACTGAAGCATATTGCGATTACCGATCAGGAAGTCACCGTTAAACTTGGGGATGACCACTACGGTGCCAAAGTGACCTTGCGACGAGAGTTCGAACGCTACGTCGTCGACGATATTTCACTGATTGCCGGGGCCGATGATTCTCAGCGACTCGCCTTGAAGCACAGCTTGCGCACACAGATGGCTCGTGGCGAGGCCCGAGCCCCACAGAAAGTCATCCAAGCCAGCTACGAAGAAGAATCTCGCACCAGTTCGCCTCCACGCGAATTGGAAGACGACCCATTCGCCAGCGACATCCGAGAGTAACGACCGAGGTTTCTTGACCAGTCGTCGTTACGGCAGATTTCGCGTTGACTGAACTCCAGTCGGCTCCGATGATACGTCCTGAGCAAAACAGCCTCCTTGGACCATCTCTCGTGAGTATTGACGCCGGTATGACTCGACGGCCATCCAGCATTGTGACGCTGCGACAAATGGTGACATTGTTACCACTGCTCGCGTGTAGCTTGAGCGGGTGCAATTGGTCAACGACAACCCTCGCACTCGAAAACCCCGCTGCCACGAAAACAGACGTCTCGAAAGCGACTGACGAAGCGGTGCCGACCGCCCCATCGGATTCAGAATCGTCTGACGAACAGCCTGAAAATCGACCTGAACCCGATACCTCGGCAGCATTCCCCTTACAAACCAATGTTGATCCCGCGCAACTGGTCGGACACTGGCAGGACTCGTTCTTCGGCCAGCGAACGCTGGACTTGAAGGCCGACGGGACGGCGACCATGCAACTCAAGCTCGATTTTGCGGGCAGCTTACTCTATGGCAAGCAGGTCGACTTTGACATGAAATGGTCACTTGACCAGGGGGTCGTCACCATCGACATCCTTGACGGCAAGCCAAAGCAAGCGGCGAAATCGCTCATAGACACTTGGGGAGCCCAGCACACTTACTTGCTGGACCTTGTCGAATCGGATCGCGTCGAGATGCGAGAAAAGACTCGTTTGGCCAGTCACACGTTGCGACGGCTCCCGGAATAGTGATCGCGAACCGAGATCTGGGTCACCAGCCCTAAAAAACCGAAACTATCGCGGTGATCGTCCCGCTCGATCCAGTCCGTTGCGGACGATCTTTCCCCGTCACTTGTCCACGGTCGACATTCGTCGCTAGACTCTTGCTCCCGCACGATTTGGGGAAAGTACGTTTTCGCGAATTAAGACTGAGGGACGAATGTCGATGGGCGATTCGAATTGTCTGGCAGATCAAACGACCGACTGGCAGGACCTGGCTGACCGAATTCTGGAAGGACACGAACTGACGGCCGACGAAGGGCTGTCCATCCTGCGGTCTAATGATGACGAATTGCTCGATCTGCTGGCGGCAACATATCGCGTTCGGCGAAAGCATTTCGGCCGCAAGGTCCATCTGTATTTCCTGAAGAACGCAAAAAGCGGTCTTTGCCCCGAAGATTGCGGGTATTGCTCGCAATCGATCATCTCCGAGGCCGAGATCCCTCGTTACGCGCTGCTGAACGAAGCCAAGCTGATGGAAGGGGCCGAACGAGCGGTCGCTTCACAAGCTCGTACCTATTGCATCGTCGCTTCGGGCCGAGGCCCCAGCAACCGCGAAGTCGACCACATCGCCAGTACCGTCACCAAGATCAAAGACAAATACGGCCTGCATATCTGCTGCTGCCTGGGCCTATTGAACGAAGAGCAAGCACAGACACTGAAAGATGCCGGCGTCGATCGCATCAATCACAATCTGAACACCAGTCGCTCATTCTACGATCAAATCTGCAGTACCCACTCATACGAAGATCGCCTGAACACACTGCAAGTCGCTCGCAAGGCGGGTATGGAACTCTGCAGCGGACTGATCGTCGGGATGGGTGAAACCGAACAGGACCTCGTCGAAGTCGCATTCGAACTGCGGACGCTGGGAGTCGCCTCCACGCCGATCAACTTCCTGCACTCGATCGACGGCACTCCACTCGAACGCAAGTGGGATCTCAACCCACGCTACTGCCTCAAGACTCTTTGCCTCTTCCGGATGGCCAATCCGGCTGTCGAACTGCGAGTTTCGGGGGGACGCGAAGTCAACCTCCGTTCGATGCAGGCCATGGCACTTTATGCCGCGAACTCCATGTTCGTCAGCGACTACCTGACGACCAAAGGCCAACCCGCCGAAGACGACTTCAAGATGGTCGAAGATCTCGGCTTCGAGATTGTGATCGGTGACCACGAGGCGCACGCTGCCTGGAAAGCCTCACAAGCTGCTGCCGTCTGAGAGACTGTACAAGTCTCGCACACGATCTACAGTCACATACGGGGTGCCACGGTTTTGGAGTCTTCGACAAGGCCGTGTCTTCCC
>DASYEA010000299.1:0-7837 GCA_036499265.1 Schlesneria sp.
CCCCAACAATCGCGGTACTCAGCAAACCGGCAGTGACGGTCCTGGCTAAATGGCTCATTTCGATCCTTCCCTCTTAAATCGTGACTCGTATCAAGGCCGCAGCGGCTTGGTTGGCAAGTTAGATGCCAAAGACCACTAATCCGCAAAAATGACCGGCAAGAAGACTCGGTCTTTCAGGCGAGCGCAAACTCCATCACCAGCCACAGTCAGACCCGATTAGCCATAACCTGTGTGTGCAACGCCACTCAGGTGTTGCATGGACTGCTCTGTCACATGATCAAATCGAATAAGTGATGCCCACCCGTTGATACTTGGTTCGATGCATAAAGCTCTTAGAAGTGGGCGACTGTCGACCATTTCAATTGGTAATCGAGCGTTCGTCGCCCCTATCAACGGGCTCTTCGCCGCCTGGGCTCTACTTACCCGCGCGGCTTGATCCTATTCGTGCTCTTCGCCTGCTTTGCGTTTCAATTCAAGGTATCGTGATCAGCGATGCAGAACTCCCCAACCAAAAATCAACGTGAAACTGATAAAGAATGCGGTCAACAAATGATAACCCGCTGTCAGCCACCACGTGGTCAGGAACGGCTTGGCGAGTAAGAACGGTTGCAGCGAGAGTCGGATGCCCCAGAACAGCATGGCATAGGCACAGAATGATCGAGCCAGAACGCTGCCCGAAGCAATCTCGTGCGAATTCACGAGGCAGATCGTTCCCAGACTGACGATCGACAGCACCACATATCCCCCGTAGACCCAGAACAATTGTCGAACCAGAGGTGGCAGCGGCTCCAAAGTTCCTCGCCAGTCTAATCGAACGGGGACCATCGCCGACGCGACCAGCACACATAGCTGACCAACCCCCGCCGCAAATATCGCCGTCGAGAGTAATATCATGATCTAGCTCCTAGCACGGCCAGAAATGGCAGGATGACTCGTTCTACAAACGGCCGATGAAACAGCAACGGACTGGGCAACAGGATCACGCCAATGCAAAAGACGTAGCCCACAGCCCCCTTCCCCAAGCCAATCGTTCGGCCCAACTTCGACCGTTCCGACAGGATCCCCAGTCCCTGCAACGCGAAGAAGCAAGTCGGCCCTCCCCAGCCTCCGCATGCGGGAATCGAAATCACAAGGTCGTGGACGAGACCACTGATCAGAAACCCCGTCAACAAAGCCCCCACGGCTCCAACCCGGCGCACCAGCGGGACAAACAAGAATCGATGCGTCAGGTCGCGAAACGCCAAGTTCCAGCGTCGCCCCCAGAACTCAGCAACACTCGTTGACGTGATCGGCCAGTTCATAATCGGAACTGCCGGAATCCCACACCTTCGCCACCAAGAGGACAACAAATGAAACAACCCAAAATGCAGGATCAACGCGATCCCAATCATCCCGACCCAACCCACAATCAGGTCGTTACCATGAATCAACGGAACGGCCACCCAAATCAGTACGATCCCCAACCACATCTTGAAGAACGCAAATAGCCACTCGCTCATCAAGGGGCGCGCAGAGTGCCCCAACAGAAAACGGGCCGCATCCATCCCAAGCCACCCCAGTAGATATGCCGCGTGCTTCCAAGCCGGTGCTTCCACTCGCACGCTGAGCCAGCTCAACCCTTTCAACCCCACATAAATCGCCAGCGCCAGCCCCCACATGATGGCCCAACTAGGTAAAGACGATGCTGTGCAGAAATCGAACATGTCAGCTCTTCAATTCATGACACTCGCAGCTTCCTGCCACATCAACCGACAGGCGCATGAGACAATTAACAGCGTTCTGTGCCGCTCGAGATCCTTGACCTGTTGATTCCACGCTCTTCCCGGATTCTGAAGATTGGACGAACTGTAGGTCAGTTCAGAATCTGTGCTCGACAGTGTCGTTGGCGGATCGTAGCATCAATGATTCCTTGAGAATCAAACTCGTGGTGAATGACTCCTCTTGTCTCTCGACCGCTCGGCATTTCGAAGGATCGTCAACGTGATTCGAATCGCGACTGGATTGGTCTGCGGAAATCGGCTTTCTCTCCTCTGTTTCGTATCGGCGTTGACGTGCTGCCTGGGCACGATGGCCTATGCGGCAGATGCTCCGCCACCCCCGCCAAAATCGGACAAAGAACCGCGGATGGAAGCGGTGGTTCCCGGCGGCCGTGCGAAGCTGGAAAAGGGCGAATGGGATGCCGTCATTGCCGATACCACGGTGATTCTGAACGGCGATGCTGAAAACGTCATCGCGCTGCTGATGCGCGGAATCGCCCTGAACGGAAAGGGTGACTACGATGCCGCGATCAAGGATCTGACGAAGGCCAGTTCCAAGCCGTCGAGCGATCTCACGACGCGTGATATCCGTGCCGACGCCTATTCCAACCTGTCGGTTTCGTACTACCGCAAGGATAAGTTCCTGCCCGCCATCGACAATGCGTGGTTCGCCTTGCTCGAAAAGGGCGACCACTTCGAAGCGCATAACAACCGCGCGTTGGCGTATATCGGACGCGGACAGTACGACAAGGCGATCGGCAGCGCTGACGCAGCGATTCGATCCAAAGAGAGTTTTGCCGACGCCTATAGCACGCGTGGCCTGGCCTATTTCTTCAAAAACAATTTCGATCAGGCGATCAAGGATCAGGCCAAGGCGATCGAATTGCAATCCAAGCTGGCCGTCGCCTACCAGCGTCGCGCGGCTGCCGAAGCGGCCAAGGGCGAGTTGCCCAAAGCCCTGGAAGACTTGGACAAGGCCATTACCACCAAGCCCGATTTTGCCGATGCCATTTGCGATCGCGCTTGCCTGTACGGCATGGCTCGCAACCTCCCCAAGATGGTTTCGGAACTCGATGGGTTGATCAAATCGAATCCAACATTCGCTCGAGCGTACTATCACCGAGCGATGCTGAGTGTCGATCAAAAGAAATATGACCTGGCGATGGATGATCTGGACCAGGCTATCAAATTGAAGGAAGGTTTCGCCGCCGCGTATTGCCTGCGAGGATACGCTCAGACGAACCGCAAGAATCTGGACGACGCCGTCGCCGATTTTACGAAAGCCATCGAATCCGATCCCAAACTCGCCAATGCCTACAAAGGTCGAGCTGCTGCGTATCAGAAGCAGAAGAAGATCAAGGAATCGAAAGCAGATCAGGACAAGGTCGCGGAACTGCAACCGCCGCCACCGCCAAAGCCAGCATCAAACGCCAAGAAGCAAGAAGACCCGACACCACGGTTTACCGTGAGTTCCAAAGAAGTCTCCCCGACAAAACTGAAGGAAGCCCTGAAGTCCGCGGCCGAGATCGACAAGCTGATTCAGGCGAACTACAAAAAGTTCGACATCAATCCGCTTCCCAAAACGCCCGATGAGCAGTTCTTGCGGCGAGTCTATCTGGATGTCACGGGCACGATCCCGTCGTATCAGAATGTGAAGAAATTCCGTCAGAACAATTCTGCAAATAAGCGAGCGGAATTGATCGACGAATTGCTCAATAGCCCTGCCTACGCCGGCAACTTCTTCAACTATTGGGCTGACGTCCTGCGCTACACCGACAACCTGAACGGAAATGTCCGTGGCGAACCGTACCGGCAGTGGATCAAGCAATCCCTGGCCGAAAACAAGCCTTGGGACAAGATGGTTTACGAAATGCTGACTGCCTCCGGTCGCGTCTGGGAAAACCCAGCCACCGGATACTTCCAGCGCGACCCCAACATGCCGCTGGACGTCATGAACAACACCGTCCGGATCTTCCTGGGAACGCGGATCGGTTGTGCTCAATGCCACAACCATCCTTTCGATCGCTGGACGCAGAAAGAGTTCTATGAAATGGCGGCGTTCACGTTTGGAACGCAGCAAAGTACGCATGGGGGCGACAAGCGGTATTGGAACTCCAACCCGCATGAGCGTCTGCAGGCGGACTTCGCCGAAATCGAACAAGAAGAAGAAGATCGCCGGAACAATTACTACCGCTTCGATCGGATGATCGGCGTCAACATGCAGATCGTCAACGATCAGGTGGATCGCAAGATTCAGCTCCCTGCAAACTACGCCTATGACAACGCCAAGCCGAATGAAACGGTCGCCCCGCGAACGCTGTTCGGTCCCCAGGTCTCGCTGAAACCGGGCGAGTCGCCACGCCAGGGATTCGCCCGCTGGTGTACCGCGTCAGACAATCCACGCTTCGCCAAAGTCATCGCGAACCGATTGTGGAAACAGGTCTTCGGTGTCGGTCAGATCGAACCCGTCGACGACATGATGGATGAAACGGTCGCCGAGAATCCTGCCTTGATGGATTACCTGGAAGCCGAAATGAAACGGCTGAACTTCGACATGAAAGAGTATCTGCGCGTCCTGCTGAACACAGAAACATATCAGCGACAAGCCTGCGTTGAAGAAATGCCGCTCGGTGCACCCTATCACTTCCCCGGCCCCATGCTCAGGCGCATGAGTGCCGAACAAGTCTGGGATTCGTTCCTGACTTTGGCCGTCGTCGACCCTGACGAATTCCGCGAACTGCCCGCCAAAGTTCGCACCGACGTGATTGGTTTCAACCTCGATACGGTTTCGGCCAAGAAGGTTCTGGAAGCAGAATCAAAGGGCTCCGAAATTGATTACGGCGTGAACTCCAAGCGTCAGCAGAAGTACACCTACAAGGGAATCGTGCTGGCTCGTGCATCCGAATTGCCGTCTCCAGTTCCAGCAAATCACTTCTTGCGTTCGTTCGGCCAGTCGGATCGAGAATTGATTTCGTCATCGTCATCGACGGGATCAGTGCCGCAGGTGCTGTTCATGTTCAATGGTCCGATCACGCACATGCTGCTCGAAAAGAATTCCACAATCTACAACAACGTCGTGAAGCAGAAGAGCGTGAACGACGCCACGAAGATCATCTTCGAAACGATCCTGACTCGCGAGCCCGATGCTGACGAACTGGCATTGGCTGTCGAAGAGGTCAAACGAAACGGTCCGGCCGGATTTGGAAACGTCATCTGGTCGCTCGTCAATACGCGAGAATTTCTGTTCATTCAGTAAACCAGTCCCGTCCGCAGTGCAATCACAGGCAATCGCGGCGATCGACATCTGCCCACGCAGAATATTGGAGTCATCAGGATGCGAGACCTTATTACCGAACTGCCGGGATTGGATCGTCGGCGATTTGTCGAATACGCTGCCAAGTCGCTGTTGGGCGTGACGGTCTTTTCGGCATTGGGCCGTCCTTCGATCGGAGCCGAACCGGCTGCTGCAGCGGCCGCGCCGGTTTATGGACCGGGTAAAGCCAAGCGATTGATCTATTTGTACATGGCTGGAGCCATGACTCATCTGGATACGTTCGATCTGAAGCCTGGTCACAAGAATCAGGGGCAGACGCGGGCGATCGACACGAACGTCCCCGGAATGCAGATCAGCGAATTCCTGCCCGGCCTCGCTCAACAGTTCGACAAACTCGCCGTCGTGCGATCGTTGACCACGCAGACAGCCGATCACGAAGCCGCCGAGTACTGGATGCGAACCAGCTACCAGGCGATCGCCACCGAGCGTCATCCCACGATCGGTCCTTGGATACAGAAGTTCCGCGGACGTCAAAGCAAGTCGCTGCCCGATACCGTGCTGATTGGTGCTCCACCGCGTCATCCTTCGGCCGGATTTTTCGATCCCACGTACAGCCCATTGCCAATCGGTGATCCAAATCGCGGCCTGGAAAACACGAAGGCTCCGGAATACCTGACGGATTCGTCGTTCGATAAGCGTCTCGCGCTGATCGATGGGTTCGACAAGAAATTCCGCGGCCGGGTCAAGCAACAAAAGGTGCAAGCCTACACCGACTTCTACACCGAAGCGGTCTCGCTGCTCGCCAGCAGTGAACTGAAGGCCTTCAACCTGAACGAAGAAAAGAACGAAGATCGCGATCGCTATGGTCGTGATTCGTTCGGCCAGGGTTGTTTGCTGGCGCGCCGCTTGATTGAAAACAATGTCTCGTGCGTGGAAGTCAACTGCGGCGGTTGGGATATGCACGCCAACATCTACAACGGCGGCTCACTGCCCAATCGTTGCAGCATCATGGATCGTGCGATCAGCAACCTGCTCAAGGATCTTAAAGAGCGTGGCCTGCTCGATCAGACGTTGATCGTACTCGCGACGGAATTTGGCCGTTCGCCGGAACTGAATTACAATGTCGGTCGCGATCACCACCCTGCCGTATTCTCGTCGTTCATGGCCGGTGGCGGCATCAAGGGTGGTCAGTTCTACGGCTCGTCAGATGCCGGAGGACACTCGGTCGAGACCGATCCGGTGACTCCAGCCGATTTCAACGCCACGATCGCCACGGCACTGGGACTGTCGCTAAGCGAAATCGTGCATTCCCCCACAGGCCGCCCCTTCAAGGTCGCCCAGGACGGCAAGCCACTGATGAAGCTGTTCAGCTAAAGTTGTAGGCACACTCCGTGTGCCGTTCTGCACGAATCACAATCAGCTCTCCAACTCGTCGCGTGCCACTGACGCTGCTTTGGGCTGCCAGTGTCTTCTCGGTATGCGAGTTGGATTGAAACTGGTGTCTCAGGCCTAAGCACATCAACTAGACTAACCCGGCCTTCGCTTCAGTTTGCTCTCTAGCTTAGTCCATTTAGAGCCAGAGGCGCTCTGACGAGTTTAGGATAGACGCGCGAGAGTGTCGCGGCATACTCGCAGTACGCCGTTGATGGAAGGGTGTCGTCGAGCACGTCGGCAACAGCCGTAATTGAAAACCACTCAGTAGATGCGTCCTCCGGTCTCAGCACGATTTCGAACCGACCACGATCAAGAGTTAGTTGCATTTCAATGATGCCATTTGCCAATTGAACCAGCCCGTTCCCGAAGTTTTCTGAGTCGTGCCGCGAGTCGACAATCCGAAAACTGTGCCGCTTGTAAAGAAAGCTGAAATGGCAAATCAGAACACAAAGAAGCTCGTCCATTGATTGGGCTCCTAACCAGGCTGGCGTTGCTGAACCCTCGAAAAGTCGATGTGTCATCCCGTTGGTCGGCCGCATTCAGACAACCAGTGCCAATGCGAATAGACGATCCGGATAGCATGGCATTCTAACTCTCCTCTACTCTCTCGCGACACTTCTCCGATATTCCGAAATAAAAGCGGCCGCATTGTCGATTTCGCCGTCCCTCGTTCGACAATAACCAGAGCCGCAAGGTTTCGCCGGTCGGGCTCGATCGGCGACGGGTGCTGGGGTCGAGTCTTCGAGCCCCCAGAAAAATGCAAACTCGACCGGCGATGCATGTCGCCAGCCAAAAACTATCAGGAGTCACGACCATGCGTTATATGATGATCGTCAAGTCCGCAGAGACTTCAGGCCTTCCGCCCCAGGCGCTGATGGAAGCGATGAGTAAGCTCACCGAAGAGGCGAACAAGGCCGGCACGATGGTCGGCAGCGGAGGGCTGGGTCCCACCGCACTCGGCGGCCGCGTCCGAATATCGAAAGGGGAAGTCATCGTGACCGACGGGCCTTTCACCGAGACCAAAGAAGTCATAGGCGGCTATGCTCAGTTCGAACTGACATCCAAGGAAGAGGCCATGCAGTCGGCCGTCAAGTTCATCGAACTTCACAAGCAACACTGGCCGGGCTGGGAAGGCGAGTGCGAAGTCCGCCAAATGTACGGCCCAGACGACTTCCCCTGCAAAGCCTGACCAGCCTCGTAGGTTAAGCTTCAGCCTAGCGTGGCGTAGCCGCAACCGGAAAGAAGGTGAAAAAGCGTTGCTCCCGTGATACAGAGAGGTTGTAAAATCCTCTTCTGCGTCATCAGGAACAACGCCATGCAGCAGTTTCTACAGACTTTTGCGGACCATGTCACGGGAGTGCTTTCGGGATTC
>DASYEA010000300.1:0-1774 GCA_036499265.1 Schlesneria sp.
AGATGAAGCCCCATTCTTCGAGACGACAAAGATGCCCAACTGCCACTCAGTCACTCTTCACCCTGACCGTCAGCAGTTGGCGGTCGTCGCGACAAACGGAGGTAGCAACGGCAACGGCCGCAGCCTCGACAAGGAGGGTAAGTATCCAGGCAATTTTTCGCCGATCCATCTTTGGAAAATGCCAACCACAGTGAGTTCTTAACACGCAAAAGAAGAAGAGTGTGAAACACAGAGCGGCTGTGTTTCAAATTCTTGACTCGCTTTGACAATCCTTCCTCGATTTTTCTGCAACCAAAGCTCATGACATCCACCCAGCCGTACTATCAAACCGACTTCCCTCCTGCTGAGTTCGAGCGTCGTCGCGAGCAGATCTTTCAACAGATTGGTTCGGGAAAAGCTGTCATCGCTGGCGGCGCGGCGAGCGGCGCGTTTGACGTGTTTCGTCAGACGAACGAATTCTATTACTTGTGTGGCGTCGAGGTGCCGCATGCCTACCTGCTGCTTCACGGCAAGATGCGCTGGACGACGCTCTATCTGCCTCGGCGCGATCTCAAAGTCGAACGCAGTGAGGGAGCATATCTTCATTCCAGTGATGCCGAACGGGTGGCTCAGCTGACCGGAGTTGACGATGTCAAACCGCTCGAATCTTTGGCTGAGGATCTGCGCGAAGCCACAGACCTCTTCATTCCACATGCTCCTGGTGAAGGTCGACAGGCTTGCCGCGATACGCTGGTGCACGCGCAGCATCAGCGCGAGGCCGACCCATGGGACTGTCGCCCATCGGCCGAGCTTTGGTTTCAGGAAAAACTATCAGCGACCTGTCCGCAGGCAGAGATTCACGACTTGTCTCCGATCCTGGATCGAATGCGGTTGACGAAGAGCCCTCGCGAAATCGAACTGATGCGGCGAGTGGGGCGATTGACCGCCAAGGCCGTCGTTGAAGCAATGAAGATCACTCGTCCCGGTCTGTTCGAATTCGAATTGGCGGCCGTGGCCGACTATCTGTACTTGCGCAGCGGAGCTCGCGGATCGGGCTACCGCGCGATTGCCGCCAGCGGTGCAAACATCTGGAACGCCCATTACTATCGCAACGACAGCATTCTGCAGGATGGCGATCTGGTGTTGCTGGACTATGCCCCCGATGTCAATTGCTACACGAGCGACATCGGCCGAATGTGGCCTGTGAACGGCACCTACTCGGCGCGACAGCGAGAACTTTATGGATTTGTCGTTGAATATCAGAAGGTGTTGCTGAAGGTCATTAGACCTAAGTTGACAGTCACAGAGTTAGTTCAAGAGGCTGCGGAGTTGATCGAGCCCGTGTGGGCGGAGTGGAACTGGAGCAAGCCGGAATATCGCGACGCCGCGAAGAAGATGATCGAATCCGATGTCGCGTTCACGCATCCTGTGGGGATGGCGGTCCATGATGTGGGTGCCTACAAGCAGGCACCGCTACAACCGGGATTGGTCTTCGCACTCGATCCGCAATTGTGGGTTCCGGACGAGGAACTTTACATCCGCGTCGAAGACACGGTCGTGGTGACCCCCGACGGAGTTGAATCGCTCACCAAAGATGCGCCGCTGGCATTGGATGCCGTTGAGCAACTCGTCCAGAACAGCGCGTGGCGTTGACAACATTCCGAGAGCGGAGAGTCTTCAGGTGAGCCGCGCTGCGTCAGCACGAGGACCGATTGACGCGGGACCATGAAACAAAGATTACACCAGCGATTTCCGCAGCGCCTATTTCGTTTTTCCATTATCACATCACTTCGTG
>DASYEA010000301.1:0-5809 GCA_036499265.1 Schlesneria sp.
AGTTGAACAGCTTAAAGAACCAGCCAAACACCAGGTTCAGTGCCCAGTTCAGCAAGTCAGGCTTTGTTCCGCGTGGCTTCAGCAGAATCGCGGCCAGGGCCGGGCTGAGCGTCATCGAGTTGAACGCCGAGATCACCGTCGACACGGCGATGGTCACGGCAAACTGGCGAAAGAACTGACCTGTGATACCACCCAAAAACATGCACGGAATGAACACGGCGATCAGCACCAATGCGACGGCGATGACAGGACCCGTCACTTCATCCATCGCTTTGCGGGCTGCTTCACGAGGTTCTGCCCCTTCGTCGAGCCAGCGTTCCACGTTTTCGACGACGACGATCGCGTCATCGACCACGATTCCGATGGCCAGCACCAGCCCGAACAGCGACAGATTATTTAGCGAGAATCCAAACGCCGCCATGACTGCGAACGTTCCGACAATTGCGACGGGGACCGCGATCAGCGGAATGACTGCTGCTCGCCAGTTTTGCAGAAACACGAGCACCACGATCGCGACCAAGATGATCGCGTCTCTTAACGTCGCGAAGACCTCGTTCACGGATTCGCGGATGAACGGAGTAGTGTCGTAGACGATCTGGTAGTCTAAGCCTTCGGGGAATCGGTTCTTGAGTTCTTTCATTTTCGCGTAGACGCCCTCGGCCGTGCTGAGAGCGTTGGAACCGGGAAGTTGAAAGATCGACAGGGCCACCGACGGGCGACCATCAAGAGTGCAGGATTGATTGTACTGTTGTGACCCGAGACTTACGGTTCCGACATCGCGCAGACGAACGATGCTGGTCGACTGTTGCGTCCCGCCGTTGGATGTGTTGGAACTCAATTGGCCGCCCGAACCGGACGAAGAATTCCCCGCCGACGGAGCCGCGGTGGAATCCCCTGATCCGCTCGGCGTCGACTGCATGTCCGCCATGCTGGGGCCGGCTTTGAGAATGATATCCGCGAATTGCTCCGGTTCGGTCAGGCGTCCCAACGTGTTGATAGCGAGTTGGAATTGCTGCCCTTGCGGGACGGGCTGTTGACCAATCTGCCCGGCCGCAACTTGCAGGTTCTGCTGATTGATCGCATTCGATACATCCTTCGCGGTGAGATTCATCGACGCGAGTTTGTCAGGGTCCAACCAGGCTCGCAGGCTGTAGTCGCGCTGGCCGAGGTACGTGATGCCCGCGACGCCTGGCAGGCGTCCGATTTCGTCCTTCAAGTAAATCGTCGCGTAGTTGCTCAGAAAGATGCTGTCGTATCGATCGTCGGGAGAAACCAGATTGACGATCATCAACGTGTTCGGCGACATCTTCTTGACGTTGATTCCCTCGTTCTGAACGAGTAGCGGAATCACGGGGAGCGCCAACGAGACGCGGTTCTGGACCAGAACCTGTGCCATATCCGAATCCATTCCCATGCGGAATGTCACGGTTAGGGTGTAGACGCCATCGTTTGTGGACTGAGATGACATGTACATCATCCCTTCGACGCCACTGACTTGCTCTTCGATGGGGGCGGCGACCGTGTCGCGAACTGTCAGGGCATTGGCACCGGGATACAGCGCGGTGACGACGACGGTCGGCGGTGTCACATCGGGATATTGCGCCACCGGAAGTGAGAAGACGGAGACCGCCCCCGCCAGCACGAAGACGATCGACAGCACGGATGCGAAGATCGGACGATCGATAAAGAAACGAGAAATCACTTCTGCTCTTCCTTCGGTGTCGACGAATCGCCGTCGCGCTGCTGACGCAAATTGCGGATCAGGACCACGGCCGGGACGCCCAGCACCGCGACTATCAAGATCGTAAACTGAACCCCCTTGGAGATCTTCAAAGGAGGAATGCCAAACGCGGGAATTCCGAATGTGGCCAACCCGACGAGGGCGACAGGAATAATGATCGTCGCGCTCAAGCCAATGCGCTGAGCGACCTGGGATGAGAAGAACCGAGTCTCACCCACCCCTTGGATCACGTAGAAGAAGACTGGCGTCAGGAAGATGCCGAACAGTGTCACACCGATCATCCCGCTGAAGACCGCGGTTCCTAGCGATTGACGCATTTCGGCACCGGCTCCGTGGGCGATGACCAACGGGAAGACACCCAGGATGAACGCGAACGACGTCATCAAGATGGGGCGCAAGCGTCGCTTGGATGCTTCCTGAGTGGCGTCGAACCGTGATTTTCCCTGTTGATGCAACTGTCGTGCGAACTCGACGATCAGGATCGCATTCTTACACGCCAGCCCGACCAAGACCACGAGTCCGATCTGTACGAAGATGTTGACTGATGAACCTGTCATCAGTACGCCTGCCACCGAACACAACAGGCAAAGCGGTACGACCAGGATCACTGCGAGTGGAAGCGACCAACTCTCATACAGCGCTGACAGGGCTAGAAAGACGCAGAGGATCGCTAGAAGAAATACGTAGATCGCCGTATTCCCCGCGCGAATCTGCATGAACATCAACTCGGTCCATTCCGTCTTCATCGACAGTGGCAACGATTCGCCTGCGAGTTTCTCTGTCTCTGCGATGGCTTCACCAGTACTGATCCCGGGACGCAGACTTCCCGTGACGGGAGCTGCGGTCGACAGGTTGTAGCGAGTGACAAAGACGGGGCCGCCGATCTCACGCATGTTGATCAGGGTACTTAGCGGCACCATCTGCCCGCTGATGCTGCGGACTTTAAACAGGCTGAGTTGCTCCAAGCGAGCACGATAGGCACCGTCGGCCTGAATGGTGACTTGCCAATGTCGCCCGAATCGGTTGAAGCTGTTGACATACAGGGAGCCAAGATACATGCCCAACGATTGGTTCACGTCCTCGACAGAGATCCCCAATGACGTGACCTTCTCGCGATCTATATCCATAAAGAGCTGAGGCGTGTTCGAGCGAAATTGCGTCGACACGCCGATCAGTGACGGTTGTTGCTGCAGCTTCTGAATCAGCCCGTCGGCCTGTTGCTGCAACGACTCCAGCCCATTCCCCCCGCGGTCTTCGACAAGCAATTTGAATCCGCCCGCCACGCTGAGCCCTGGAATTGGCGGAGCCCCGAAGACCATGACTTGCGCGTCTTTGACGTGCTTGGCACATTCCCTTCGCAACTGAGCCATAATGGCCGTGTCGTGCAGCTTCGCGGAACGGCGCTTTTCGAACGGATCCAGGACGATGAACATCGACGCGAAGTTGGAACTGTTCGCCGACAGTACGAATGACATCCCTGAAATCGAGATGGTATGTGCAACCCCGGGCGTCTTGCGCGCAATCGTATCGATCATGCCCACGATTTCTTGTGTTCGTTGAAGCGAAGATGAATCGGGAAGTTGAACATTGACGATCATTCGGCCCTGGTCCTGATCAGGAACGAACCCGGTGGGCGCAATCATGAAGACGATGTAGGTGAGGACCAGCAGCCCGCCATATGCCAGCAGTACGACGACACTCATCCGCAATAGCTTGCCGACGGCCCAGGCATAGCCTTCCGTGCTCCATTCGAAGATCGAATTGAACCCTTTGAACAGCCAACCCAGAGTCTTATCCAGCAACGATTGCAGCCAGTCCTTCTGGTGTTCCCGGTGTCGCAGCAGGATCGCAGCAAGGGCTGGACTCAGCGTCAAAGAATTGATAGCCGAAAAGACCGTCGAGGCGGCGATCGTCACGGCGAACTGCAGGAAGAATCGTCCCGTAATTCCGCTGATAAAGGCGCAGGGAACGAAGACCGCACACAAGACTAGTGCCACCGCGACCACAGGGCCGGTGACTTCTTCCATTGCTTTGCGAGTCGCATCGCGAGATGACAACCCTTCATCAAGCCAACGCTCCACGTTTTCGACAACGACAATCGCATCATCGACGACAATCCCGATGGCCAGTACGAGTCCAAATAGCGAGATATTGTTCAAGCTGAAATTACAGGCTGCCATGACCGCGAACGTGCCGATGATGGCCACGGGAACGGCCGCCAATGGAATCAGCGTTGCTCGCCAGTTCTGCAGAAATATCAGCACCACCAAGCCAACCAGCACGATCGCTTCCAATAAGGTGCGAATCACATCTGCTACCGATTCGCGCACGAACGGTGTGATGTCGTAGGCGATCGTGTATTCAATCCCTTCCGGAAATCGCGACTTCAGCTCTTCCATCTTCTTTTTAGCGCGGTCAGCCACGTCCAAGGCGTTGGTATTGGGAAGCTGGAACACCGCCAATCCGACTGAAGGACGCCCATCGAACGTGCAGAATTGGTTGTAATTCTGCGCCCCCATCTCGACCGTCGCGACATCTTTTAATCGGACGACGCCGACTGTCGGGGGATTGCCGCGAAGCGTGGCACTCGTCCCGCTGGTGATCGAAGTACTGCCGAGGCTGCTGGCAGGTGACGTGACCGGCAAACTGGTCGTTGATGAAGAGGAACTGCCCGCCGAGGCCCCGCCGCTGACTGTTGCCCCTCCGGATGTGGAAGCTCCCCCAGCACTGGAGGCACCGCCACCAGTCGAGGCACCACCTTGGGCTCCCGATGTCGGCGACGTCAAGGACGTCATCGCGGGATCGACTGGTTGCTGTGAAGCTGCAGTGCCGCTCGCCGACGATGACGTTCCCGTACCTGGATTCGTCGGCAGGATTGCCAGATCGGTCGGCAGGCCGCTCGTGGTCGTGCTGGTGCTCGTTCCCGACGAACTATCCGTCGGCATCGAATTCATTGCTGGGGCAGGCTTGGGAGCGCTGGCCTGATTCGATGTGGACTGCTTTTTTGCAGGCGCGCCGCTCGTTTTGACGATGATCTGTTCGAACTCTTCGGGATCACTCAATCGCCCCAAGGTATCGACAGGCATTTGAAACGCCTGCCCTTTCGGAGCGGTCGGCTGTCCCACCTGCCCTACGGGCGCATCCAGGTTCTGCGTTCGAATTGCGGCGGCTACGTCCATCGCCGTCATGTCATGCGATGCGAGTTTCTGCGGATCGAGCCAGGCCCTGACGCTGTAGTCACGCTGCCCGAGTACGACAATGTCTGAGACACCGTCGGTCCTCAGCAGTTCATCTTTTAAATTGATCGTGGCGTAGTTGCTGAGATAGATGTTGTCATAGCGGTCGTCAGGAGAAAAGAAGTTAATCACCATCAGAATGTCAGGGGTCTTCTTGCGAATCGTGATTCCCTGGTTCTGCACTGATGACGGCAACTGCGGCATCGCCAATGACACACGGTTCTGCACCATAACGAGTGCCGTGTTCAAATCCGTACCGATATCGAATGTGACGGTCAGCGAGTAGGAGCCGTCGTTGCCCATTTGCGACGACATGTACAGCATCCCCTCGACGCCATTCACTTGTTGCTCGATGGGGGCGGCGACTGTGTCCGCGACGACTTGGGCATTCGCTCCGGGATAGCTGATGGAGACTTGAATTGCAGGGGGCGTGATCTGTGGATACTGAGCAATGGGCAGAAAGAGAGCCGCGATCGCTCCCGTCAGAACGATCACGATCGAGACCACTGCTGCAAAGATCGGTCGATCGATGAAGAAGTGGGAAATCACGACATTAGGCTCCAGACAAGAAGTGACATATCGCTATTTTTCCTGCGGCTTGTTGCCACTACCATCGTCTTTCGGCTTGTCGGCAGGGGACTTCCCGTCGGGCTGGTCGCCGTATTGTCCCTTCCCTTTGCTGATCGTTGGCATCGGGGTGGTGTCTGGTTTGATTTCCATCTTCGGACGCAACTGCTGTAGACCACCGACGACAACGACTTCTTTTGGCTTGAGCCCCTCTGTGACAACTCGCAAGCCATCTTCCTGCAGTGCGCCAGTCGTGATTCGCCGA
>DASYEA010000302.1:0-2939 GCA_036499265.1 Schlesneria sp.
GTGATGCATTTCCTCGGGGATCGCGAAGACAGGCTTTCCCAAGTATAACGCCTCCCCCAGCAACTGGTTTCCAGCAGCACTCACCAGTGCAGCGCAATTGGCCAGATCATTCACAAACCGCTGTTCGTCGATCGCGTGAAACGTAATGCGACCCTGTCGGGGCAGTTCGCCTAAGCCATAGACCCGCACATCCCAATCGCAGGCTGCCAGCGTCTCTAGAACTCGCGGCGGTGTATTCATTCGCAGATACGAGAGCAGAAAATCGCCCTGTTGGGGCACCGTGGCGACCAAGTCTTCGCGCAACATCGGACCAACCTGCTGCACGTTTTCAAAGCCAGCCTTCAGCGGCGGTGTGTAGAACGACGATGTCACCGCTTGATAGGGACCGCTACCGTAGTAGTAGCGAATCGACCAGCTCATCCACCACGCATAGCGTCGCAGTAGCAGCGGCAATGTCTTCAAGTCATAGGCCAGCAAGACGTGTTGATGATCGATGCTCATCAGCGGCACGCCCATCTTTCGAGCGGCTCGTGGCAACGATGGCTCGAAGTCGCTGATGCACAGATCCGGCTGCTCGGCGTCAATCCGTCGGCAAAATGCGTTGACCAGCGTAGGAAGCTCGCGTCGAGCGTAATTCAGTCCATGACCGATGGACTTGAGCAGATCAAGCTTCCCGCCGGTGTAGTGAAACTTGATCCCCGGAATCCGCAGCAGCCGCACATTTTCGACGGCGCAATCATCGCCGTACGATTTTACCAGGAAGTCATAAGCTTCGTCGGGAGCAAACAGCACCAGTTCATGCTCGTGCCGCAGATGTTCGACCAAGGTCCGCACTCGAACAGCATGACCACGGCCTTCGCCCGCCATGCTGTAGAAGATCCTCGCCATGGTTGACCATCCTCCTTGAGGTCGTGTCGAGCGTGATCAGAATCTGCTGCAGAGTCTAATCTTCGCCGACTGGCTTGCGACCCACAAACTGATAGTACGGCGCACGGACGAATGGCAGATAGGGGACTTTGCCCTTGTGTTGCTGCAATGACAAAGTTTCGAAGCGGCTTTGCAGGTACGGAATATGATCGTCGTTCAAAAAGACGTTGTCGTTGGCAAACCAGGTGGGCCAGAACGTCCGAGTGCTCCAGCGATGCTTGGATAATCCGTCGGCCGGCCATTTCCGAGCGACGAAGAAGTCGACCACCCCCAGGATTCCCCCCGGCTTCAGCATGCGGCGAGCCTGATCGAGCGCCAGGAACCAATCGGGAATCATCGTCAACGAGTACGAAAACGTGACGATGTCGGCCGCCCCTTCCGGAGGCAAAAACTTCGTCGCGTCGGCATGCACAGTGGAGACATTGTTCCAACCACGAGCCGCAATCCGCTGATCGGCCACCTTCAACAGTGACGAACTGAGATCAACCAGATACACCTGCTTGAAGTCTTTCAGCCGATCACCCCAGTTCTCGGCGTTCTCGCCAGTCCCCGCCCCCATATCGACCCAGACGCCGGGTGAAGTCGGCAGCGCAGTAAACAGCTCTTCGCGCCCGTGTAGTAGGCGTTTGCGAAAGGCGTCATATCCTGCGGCTTGCCCGGAGTAGAAGTTCTCCAGCCGTTCCTCGTGAGTCTTCCCACGTCCCCCGGTCACAGCCATGTGCCAGAGAATCTTGATGTCATTCAGAAAGCTCCCCTTGGGGGTCGGCTTCGCGGGGGTCTTGGCTTCGGTCACGAACTTCCCATTCTTCTCGCGGTCAGACGTTGCAGCGTGCGCAAGATGATATCAACCGCAACGAAAGCTCGGGAGTCTTCAGCCCAGAGGAGTCACGGAGGAAATGCGAAGTTCGGACCAGAGGACCTCCCGTCAGTCCCGTAGGCCCCATTCGTCCCATAATCCGATGCGGATTCGACTTATGCAGCCCCCTACCCGCAACCGTGACCAACTATTCGTCGCTATCACCCTTCAGGGCGGGCTTTTGCGCGACGGCCGTTACGTTCGCCGGCACAGTCGCGTCGGCTGGCATTTCAATGGCGACCGGCTTGGGTTTTTCGCTGGACGATTCGCGAAGTGATTGACCGATTTGAAGTCGATGCACCTCTTCCCCGTCCGTAAAGACGATCTGCTTCCTATCGATTTGAGAAACGGTGCCATGGATATCGGCAATGGCGAAGCGAGTTCCCACGCGCAGTTCTGTCGACTTGTCTTGTGAACGATCGTACAGCTTTGCCAACACGTTTCCGTCGACCGAGAAGATCGTCGTTAAATAGGTAAACATCGCCGCGTCGTCCTGGACATTCAGCTTCAACGATTGCGAGGCAGATTGAGCGGGACTTCCATCATCCGTCACGGTGACCTGAACCGTCTTCTCACCCACCTCGGTCGATTCGTCAGGAGTCCATTTGATTTCGCCTGTTCGGCTGTCAATCGTCATCCCTGGCGGTGGATTTTCACCCAGTTTCCAAGTCAGTTTGGTCTTGGTCGATTCGGCGTCAGTCGCCTCGAGCGAGAATTTCCAGGGCCGTCCGATGAAGACTGCGGGAGCAGACTTCGTCGCGATTTTTGGTGGTGTGTTTGGCTCACGTAGGACAACAGTCACGGATTCCGATAACCGGCCACCTGTCGCCGAGGGATGTTTCACATCAATCTTGAACGTGTATTTACCGGCCTTCTGCTCTTTGGACGGCGACCACGAGAACTTGCCCGACGACTTATCTAGTTTGCTCCCCTCAAGGGCCGGAGCGACCAGCGAGTACTCAGGCCGTCCTTTGGCAGGGTCGTAGCCCAGGGCGACAATGCTGAACTCGATCGGCTTGCCTCGTGTCAGCGTCTTCTCGCCCAGCGGCGCGATCCGGGGCTTGTACTGTACTGGTGGAGCAGGTTTGACGAAGACGTTGCTGGCCAGCAGTTGCTTAATCTCTTGGGCCGATCGTGCTGGAACGTCGTCGTTCAA
>DASYEA010000303.1:0-5844 GCA_036499265.1 Schlesneria sp.
GCCGCAAGTGCGCCACCGGCCAATCTTCTGACGGCCATCTCAGCGTGAGTCGCGAAGTCGTCGTCGGAAGCCACATCATTGTGCTCAACGTAGAAGGCCTTGGTTTCGACATTCCAAATGGCTGACCATCGCTGCTGGAGACCTTTCAAATTGCTTGCGAGACGCTGGAGCCGTTCTGGATCCTCGGAGGCAAGTACGCATATCTCCAGGAAGACCGCCTCTGCATCAACAATCGCTTCAAGTGCGATATCTCGGATGCGGTCACAGTCGGCGCTAGTGACGGGCGAAACTGGGAATCGATGATGGGCGTAGAAGGCCGACCTGAATTCGGATTCGATTGCTGCATCCAAGTCTTGCTGATTGGATACCTGCACACGCAGTTCGCTCAGTGCATCCGGTTTATTGATCTCTCGGCGAGCCACTCGATCAATCGCGGACAGCAGAGCCTCGCAGATTGTGCGAGAATAGGCACAGGCGCTAACGTTATGCGATCGAAAGAACTCAGAATGGGGCTCAATCGCCTCTTTAATTGCCAGCGTCCAGCATTGATCAAAACGCTCCAAATCGCGGGCAATTCGATGCCGCACGGCCGCTGCTTTCGTGATTTCTCCGGATTCACTAAGAATAGACCAGTTCACGGCAAATTGATGCTGACAATCGAGTGCCGCGCGACGTACCGCGGACAGCCTCAAGAGCAGATCTTGCCCTTCCTCAAATTCGTTCATAATGCCCCTTTCCGGTGGGGACGTTCCGAAAAACAACTCGCCAGGATGTGCGGAATCACATCTCTTCGGGGATCAGCCTAGGCGAGCGTTACACCCAATCTACACCCAACCCGCCGGAAGTGGCGGAATCGGCGAACAACATTTTACGCTCCGCCCGTTGGATTTCGTACTTGACGGAAGTGGCGGACAGAGCGATACACTGCTGACGAGATTTTGGTTCTGTTTGTCCAGGTTCGAATCCTGGTCGGGCAACTTTTTGCTTGTCACGGAAGGTGACGCACAAGGTGACTTCTCAAAAGGACTTGGAGCCCATCGCTCCGAGTCCTTTTTTTCCCAATGCAGATTTGGAAGCGGTCGGGAGAGTACAACGTCGCAGAGTCAGTTCAACGTCAACTCGTAATCGGCGACCGAATTCAGTTGGGTGTCTCTGCCTCGCGGGATGAAATCAGTCCATCTTTATCCCGATCAATTCGGTTGAATGCATCCGCCGTCCCTGTGAATTCACGACGCGACACATCGCCGTCGGAATTGCGATCCATCTGGCGGAACCACTCGATATCGGAAACGTTTGAAGGGCTGGCGAGAGTGCTGGGATAGCCTTGGCTTGCAATAATCAGCAGGACATTGGGAATCTTCTGGACATCAACCAGATTGTCCGAAATGCAGGACTTGGCCTCCAGTATCTGCCACGCGTTTCGTAGTTCGCGAATGGAAAGCCCGGCGTCATGGTTTGCGTCCAGTAACTCGAATAATCCGCCTCCGTGGTAGACACTGATGAAAACCTGCCCGTGTACCAACTGCTGCTGCAACTCGAGCCACTGCTTGATCTCTTGTTGAGACGCTTCGCCGTTGCCGTCGCGATCGGCCAATGGTGTCAACCAGGCGCGACTGGGTCGTCGGCCGCGAGTTCGCGCAGTCCCTTCGGCGGCCTCAGAGGAGGGCTCGGCGGAACTCTGCATCACGGCTTCACTGAACTCATCAAACTGCACGCTAAGCGGGCCACGAATGCTCCAGCTTTCACACTGTGCTTTGGTAAGAAGTTTCAGCGGCAGGTCACGAATCTGGTCAGATACTGTCAGCCGCCAGTTCACCCGATTGCTGGAAACGAGGTCGGGCGTCGTTTGAGCAGCACCAACGCCTGGATTTAGCGGGCAACGCTTCAGAGTGAGATTGATGCCGTCAGGCCCAGAAAAATTGACAGACGCATTGGGTGCCAATGCCGTGGCAGCCCAACTTCCAGGATATGTGCCGTTGGGAACAAGCTCACCGACGCCAATAAGTTCGTCCTCGTTCGCATCCAACCGGCGTAAAGCCACTTCCGACTTCTGGAGTTCGCCCTGAGAAAGTTTGCCGTCTTGATCCAGATCGAGCGCCTGAAGGATGGTCGCAGTGATGGCCGCTGTATTGGGTAGCTTGCCGTGACCAACCGTCACACGGCCCGCGCCATGATGCCGGTAGTATTTTTGCAAATCTCCTTTGGAGCGTCCTTGGGATGCTCCTGCGGCCACGTCTGTGAGCGACCGGATGGCCGCAACTGGGGGTGTAAACCCGGATCCTAACACCAACCGCACGGCACGTGCGGACGGTACCAGTTTGATTTCTTCTTCGTTCAAGACACCATCAGAATTGCCATCTGCAAAACTGAAGATCGAGTCGATCGTCTTCGCCCAATAATCGTCGTACGACAGGTCGTCGATCGTGATCTGAAGACCGATCTCATGGGTGCGGTCGGCTTCAGTCAATTGCAACAGTTCGGCTGGATCCCGTGCGGGCGCGCCCGATTGTCCACTTGCCTCGAGCCCGTAGGAAACAACCATCAAAGTCAAAATCGCAACTGTTCTCACAACAACTCCTCAACCGGTTCGCCGCTCGGGTCTGCCAGTCGAATCGGACGACCGACGTTGGACATGTTCTGTTTGCGCGGGTCGAGCCCGATTCCGCGGAAGATCGTCGCCATTAGGTCAGCAGTCCGGGTAGGCTTCGATTCGAGTTTTGTTCCATCGGCCGAGGTGCTTCCCACGACTTGCCCGCCGCGAATTCCCGCCCCAGCCAACATCATGGCCCAAGTGGAAGGCCAGTGGTCACGACCAGCCTGTCCATTGATTCGTGGCGTCCGGCCAAACTCGCCCTGGCAGACGATCAACGTATCCTGTAGCAGACCACGATCGCGAAGGTCCTTGAGCAATGCCCCGGTGCCTCGGTCGAGTTGCTGCGACAGTTCCTTAACACGCTCAAAGTTGCCTGCATGTGTGTCCCAGCCATCCAAGGAGACCTCGATGCAACTCACGCCCCGTTCGACAAGTCGTCTCGCCAACAGGCATCCCTGACCGAACGAACCGGTTCCATAACTATCGCGTAAAGAGCGGTCTTCTTCATCCAGATTGAAAGCTGCGGCCGCTTTGGGGTTCATCAATCGCAGCGCACTTTCACGAGCCGATTCCAGTGCTTCGACGACGGGTGATGCGGGTAGTCTGGAAACAGCCTGCAATTCCGTTTGAAGTTGAAGACGCTGTGCCTGCAAGGATGTCGAGTCCGACGAAAGATCTTCGACCTTGAGCACAGCCGTTCCCGCAACTTGGGTCCCGGGACGGCGATTACCGCCACCGACCACGAATGGAGCGAACTGAGGTCCTAGAAAACCTCCGCCGCTGATCGGCGGCTGTCCACCCACATGCACGAAGCTGGGAATGTCATTCGCAACGTTGAACTGATGAGCCACGAGGGAGCCGATCGCCGGGAATTTGATCGCTCCTTGCGGAGTGTATCCGGTCACAGAGAGTACCCTGGCTCGCGAGTGATCCCCTTCTCGCGTCGCCATCGAACGAATAATCGAAAAGTCAGACGCCATCGTGGCCAATGTTGGCAAATGTTCGCTGATCCGCATTCCGGAGACACTGGTCTCGATCTCGCGAAAGGGACCGCCATTTTCATGTTGCGGCTTCAAGTCCCAAAGGTCGATGGTCGCGGGTCCCCCGTTCAGCCAGATCAAGATGACCGACTTCGGTTTGCGGCCACTTGCCGCGGCCACATCGGCCAACGCCGGCAACCAACTGGTCGTGGACCAACCGCACGCCCCCAATGTCAGGCCTTTGATCGCATTGCGCCGTGAAAGTGCTTGCTTCAGCATCGGATTCCTTGCCTTATCAATGGTTGGTGTTGAACTCGGAAGAATTCACCAGAACCCAGAACAAATTCCCTAACTGTTGTTCACGAGCCGCATCGGGATGTGACTCGAAGTTTTGCTTTACGACCTGCAATTCCGCGTCACTCGCGTGGCGACTCAGCACGGCGATGAAGACGGTGTCGATCTGCTCGTCGAATGTCATGAACGGAGATTTGAGAACCGACGCCAGCATCGGATTTCCTTTCGCAGACGCCAACTGATTCACGAGCGTCCCGTTCATGAGAGTCAGCGCCTGTGAAATTGACCGTTCGGCGGCAATCGGCCGTTCGATATAGAATAGCGACGCAAACTCGCGACGCCGACTGCGAGCAGCTCCTCCGCCGACGTCTTTACGTTCCGCCCCGAGACCGGCTGCTGTCTGCAGGCTGTCGTACATCTGCTCGCCCGTCAGGCCGCGCACCGTGGCCGTAGCCAACCGCACCGGCGCCGTCTCAGCGACTACTGGCGTGGTCTGACCCCCGCCTGGTTCTCGCGTCGCGGCGATTGATGTTGCTGGCCGTGTGGGCGTCGAAAGACGGTAGGCATTGGATCCGACGATTCCTTGAACGACGACATCAATGTTGTAGCCGCTTTTAATGAACGCAGTCGAAATCTCATCTAACAACAAAGCTTGCTCGCCGGTTCGATATTCGTCCCGGCTGATATCGTCTACCGGCTCGATGATGGCTTCACCGAAGAAGTGTGCCCATAAGCGATTGACCGCATTCTTGGCGAGCAGTCGCTCTTCGTCCGTCTTCGTCCAATCGACAAGGACTCCTCGTAACGACACCGAATCCAGCTTCTGCGGCACTTGGATTTCGGCCTTCGTCAGTAGCGTTGGTTCATATTCGAGTTCGGTGTCGGGAACGCGAACCTTGGGCAGCTTCACCTGCGAATCACCACCCATGGTGGGTTGAGCGAAGAAAGCAGCCGTCTGCCAGAATTGCTCGCGCGTCCAACGCGAGAAGGGATGGTTATGACATTGAGCACAATCCAGGTTCAGCCCGAGAAACGCTCGCGTCGAACTGGCGGCCAGATTCTCCGGCTTGGAGAGATTGGCGTCATAAAAGCCGATCGGACTCAACTTGGCGGTGGCGGCTTTGGAATTGTCCAGAGTCAGGATCTCGGTCACGAGGTCGTCGTATCGCGCACCTTCTCGAAGCCGGTTGGTCAACCACAACTCAAAGCCGTCGGTCACAGCCGCGAACTCCCGAGTATCCGCCTGCGGAACCCATGAACGTCGCAGAAACGTGGCCATGCTCCGGTAGTAGACACCCGACTGCATCATCCGCCGGATCAGATCGCTTCGCCGAGATTGCGATGTGTCATCGTGAAATTCGTGAACTTCAGCAATTGAAGGGATGCGGCCCACAAGATCCAGCGACAGACGACGCAAGAACTCTGCATTCCCGACGAACTGCGAATCATTCGCGGCATCCACTCCCAGTCGCGCATCGATGCGGCGAGAAAGCTCTGCGGCAACATCTTGGGCGTGACTGACTTCGGCGGCGATGACTAAACCAGCCACGATTAAGCATGCAAACACGACTGAGATTCTTCGAACGGTGCTAATCATCTGCACAAACTTTCGCGATGGTAATTCTCGTGAGACTTGGATCGAACCGATGAAGTGTTCATTCCGCCGAGAAATCTTCGTGTTCGATCACGTGTCCGTCATCGCGAACGGTCAAGTATGCGAATGTGAGAGGATCCAATTTCGTGCCGACGAATCGCACGCTGCCGTCACAGAAGAGAACGTTCGCTCCGCCGTCGTGGAATCCGTAGATCCCGAACCAGTTGTTGCAATTGACGCTGCAGTCGGAACTATCACCGCGGCCGGGAAGCTCACCCGTTTCCGCATTGGCCGCCCCGAAGGCGATCGATCCCCAACCAGCCCATGTTCCACGTGCATTAATGCTCATCCCAAACTGATTGTTATCGGCCTTCTTCTGCTTT
>DASYEA010000304.1:0-2291 GCA_036499265.1 Schlesneria sp.
CCTCGACTCAGCCGGCCAACAAAGCCACTTGGGAGGGTGACCTCCGCTTGACCGACGGATTCGTCCGTTACGAAAAATTCTCGTAC
Source organism: Schlesneria sp. (assembly GCA_036499265.1). Taxonomy (GTDB): domain Bacteria; phylum Planctomycetota; class Planctomycetia; order Planctomycetales; family Planctomycetaceae; genus Schlesneria. Next base: position 87 of record DASYEA010000304.1, read on the forward strand.
CCGATTCAAAATGTCAGCGGCACGGTCAAACTGCGGGGTCTGAAGTTGGAAATCGACGGGACCGGCGAAGCCAGCGGTGTTCCCGTCACCTTGAAAGGTTGGGTTCTGAATCCCGGACCTGCCAACGAGTGCGAGTTCGTGGTGCAGGCCAACGGTGTGGAAATTAACCCCACCCTCGCGGAAGCCTGCCCGCCGGCAGTCCAAAAGGCATTGACGGAACTCGATCTGAAGGGCCGTAATGATATGCATGTGCGGCTGTGGAAGGCCGCCGGTGTCGGACAAAAATATCTGATGTCCTCGGTCAGCCGTCTCCAGGACTGTTCGTGCCGGCTGAAGAGTTTTCCCTATCGAATACATCGTCTGCAGGGACTGATCTTTTCGGATAACGACCTCGTCACGTTTAAGGACTTGACCGGGGAACATGATTCGACGCGCCTGACGGCAAATGGCGAGTTTCAGAAGGGGCCAGGGCCGGGGCGGCTAGATCTGGCGATTCGCGCCACAAACGCAGGGTTTGATCGTGCGTTGGAAGCCGCGCTTCCCGCGTCGCTGCAAAAACTCTGGCAAGAGTTTCAGCCGAGTGGTTGGTTCGATGTGGATACGAATATTACCTGGATCCCCGGTCAGCCATGCCAGGTCGTGCTGCCACGAATCAAGATCACCAACGCTGGCATGCTGATGAAAAGCTTCTCCTGGCCGATCGGATCGATCGAAAGCGAGATGTCGTATGAAGGCTCGCGGTTGCTGATCAAATCCTTCAGCGCCCAGCACGATGATACTCAGTTGCGGGCCAGGGGAGTGGCGACGTTCCCGCCGGGTGAACCATGGCGAGTCCGGTTCGATGAACTGCATGTCGATGACCTGATTCCGAACTCCACGTTCCGCAAAGCGCTCCCTCCCGCATTGCAGCGAACCTTCGATATTCTTAATCCCGCCGGTAAGTTCTCGATTGAAACTGCGAAGCAGGGGACGGTCGAGTTGTCGGGCGGCGACCTCGGGCAGCCAATCACGTCGGCCTGGGATATTCAGGTCTTGCTGGGGGGGAGTAGCGTGACGGCCGGGATTCGCATCGACGACATTCACGGTCGGATTGACCTGAAGGGATCGAACGACGGCGCGAAGACCACGTTTAACGGCCGGCTGGATCTCGATTCGATCTCGGTTTTCAGGCAGTCGTCCGGGCTGGCCTACCAGATTTCTCGCGTCGTCGGGCCAATTCATCTGCAGGATGAGCAGTTCGTCGGGGGGATGCGCAGTATGGCGATGCCCGCGGTGACGCAGCAGAAGGCCGCTATCGCCGAGCGAATCAGCGGCGAGTTTGCCGACGGCACGATCACGCTCGACGTCACTGCCGATCTTCGCGGCGAACCCGACTATCGTTTATTGATCACTCTTTCCCGCGGCCGGTTGGAATCTTACGCACAGCAATACCTTCGTGGTCAGACCAATCTGGCGGGAATCATGAACGGTTGGCTGCAACTCTGGGGCAAGGGCCGGTCCGAGGATCAGATCAAGGGCAGGGGAGAACTGCAGATTGCTCCCGCTGCCCTTTACGAATTGCCCCTATTCGTCCAGATCTTCCGCGCTTTGCGGCTGGATGCGGGTGATCGGACAGCCTTCGATCGGGCCGACGTGGTCTACAACATTGAAAATTCTCGGTTCAATTTCGACACCATCGACCTGGTCGGAAACGCTCTCAGTCTACGTGGCCGCGGTTACATCCGCTTTGACGGTGGAATGCAATTCGACTTCTATTCCATGCTGGCGCGGAATTCGATTCGAATCCCAATCGTTCACGAAATCGCGGGGATGCTCAGTCGCGGCTGGGTCGGGGTCAAAGTGACCGGCAGCATCGGAGCACCGCAGACACGGATTGTCCCCGTTCCAGAGTTTGACGAAGCGATGAAGCAGTTCTTGGGTACCTTTGATCAACCACAGTCACGCCAGCAACGCGGATTGCCCAAGTTACTTCCGTAAGCTATCGGACTGGACTGTTGGGAGGTGATCCGCGGCGCAACGTTATCTCGCCAAAGTATTTGCGCCGACACAAAAAGTTCCGAAAAAAGTCGAGCCGCAGGCTTGAAAACAAGAGCCGGTCTACCTATCATCTCCCCTCCGCAGCACGCGAGTGCCAGCGACGGCCGCCGAGAGATGGTGGTCGGTGCGGTGAATGTCGCGAATCACCTTGAGTGGTTTGGTTGACTT
>DASYEA010000305.1:0-2668 GCA_036499265.1 Schlesneria sp.
TGAACTCGCCCAACGACTAACGCCGCTGAGTATCGCATAATGATTGATGGCGTTGAGTGGCACCCGACGCGATGCACAGACTCTGGCTGTCCACGGCGACCGCCGGCATCACCGTACTGCTGGCAATCGCCCGCCGCGTTCGATAAACGCTTCCGACAACCCCGTCCCACGCACTGGTAGAATCACAGCATCATTCATCATCCCGCTATACGTCACCAAGTCGCCCGCCTGTTTGCCGGGAACCGGAATGATGCGGATCGCGACCGGGCGGCGATTCAGAACTGCGAACGAGACTTGATCCGAAATGATCGCCGCCAGTGTGGCAACGTCGGTATCGCCTGGGAGTGACACCAGGTCCAATCCCCCCGCGCCGGCGTTGGCCGCCATGCACAGTTGGTCGAATGTCAACTCTTTCGATTTGGTCGCCGCCGCCAACGACGCATCTTCCAGCACAGACAACATGATGCGCGAGTACCCACCTGCGGCACACGATGCGAAGGCGGACCCGGCGCGAACCGCGTTCAGGATCAGCGTCAATGCGGTCGCTGTGCCGGGGGCTCCGACTTGTTGAATCCCCAGTAATCCCAACAAGGCCGCCACGCTGTCGTCGGGTCGACGGGTCGGAGCGAGCGAAACATCGACGCTGCCAAATTCGGCTCCCAGGCGAGTCGCCACTTCACGACCGACCAACTCGGCAGTTCGAGTCGACTGGAAGACTGCCGTTTGAATCTCGGCTGCCAACTCGTGCAGTGGGGCTTTCGGTTCTTCTGCCAGTCGTTCGACGAGAGCGTGTCGAATGATCGACGCCGCGCCGATTCCGACATGAACCACCAGATCACCCCAGCCGTCACCCAGGCAGGCACCCGTCAAATGGGGATGTCCGGTGGCGTTGTTCGCCAGAATCACCAGCTTGGCCGCAGCATCGCCGTTACGTTGCGCATCGGCTTCGGCCGTCTCCTTAAGGACTTTGCCCAGCAGCGCGATCGCGTCCATATTCACGCCGCTCTCGGTCGTCCCGACATGCACCGCTGCGCGGACGCGTACCGTTTGTGAGAGTGCCGCGGGCAAGCTGTGGATCATTTCCTTGGACGTGGAACTCATGCCGTGTTGGACGTCAGTCGCAAATCCTCCGATTCGATCGACTCGAACTTGGGCCGCGGCCCCTTCCAGGGTCTTGGCCACATTGACCAGATCGCCCGAGGTGTATCCATGCGAGATTCGATCAATGGGCGTGACCACAATCCGTCGCTGCATGATCGGCACGCCGAACAGCGATGAGACTTCGCCGCAGACACGCGTCAGATTTTCCGCCTTGGTGATGATCCGCTGATACAGGCTTTCGCACAGTTGATGCAGACCGCGGTCGTGGCAATCGGAAACATTGATCCCGAGCGTCACAGTGCGCACATCGAGCGGCAGTTGCCGCAACTGCTGAAGCGCCGAAAAGAAACTGTCGTTGTGTGCCATGGTCGCCGATTGGGTTGAACGTCGCTGTTGCCGGTTGAAGATGCCTGAAGTCCGGAAGCTATTTGCTTGCGTGGACGCCATTGACGGAAGTGACCGGTGAAACCGTGTTGAAGCCGACCGGTTCCGGATGCGCCAGAGCGGCCAGGACGCGACGATGCTGTAGAGCCACCGTGATGCCGTCGCGCCGAAACTCGGCATCCAGATCGTTCCACAGCTTCAGCGCATCCACCCCTGTGGGAACTGCCAGTTCCATGGATGTCAAAAACGAACGATCAGACTCGCGTCGCATCCCTTGCAGGTCCATCAACACGATGTCGTCCTGAGCCAGCCGATGAGCGATAAACCGCATCACTCCAGGCCGATCCTGACCTGCTGCCGACAGGACATAACGTTGTCTAGCAACCGGCTCCTCCTGCAGTTCGTAGGCGGGCTCGCTCGAAGGATCCTTCAAGTTGACTTCCGCTCCGTAGGGGCGGCAGACCGCCCTAATGTGATCGACAATCACTTCGGGGTCGCGTTCCTCTGGAAACTCGGCCGCCATGATCATCGTGAAAAAGTCCTGGATCACAGCCTGGCTGACATCCAGCATATTGCCGCCCAGTTCATCCAGAGCGTTCGTCAACGCCGCCAGAATCCCCACACGATTGGCCGCCAGCACAGTCATAATGTATTGCTTGGCCACAAAGTTCCTTTCGCTCGACACGATCCAGCCCGCGAACTGTCTGCCACGTCATCATTGTAGGAGGCACACTCCGTGTGCCGCCGCTTCTCCGCACCCGATTACCCGAAATCACACCTAAAGTACCCGAAACAAGGTCCCAGTTGATAGTGGCTGGTGCCCCATCCGTAATCGAAGGTGCTTCCTGTCGAGTTTGGTATCACCGGCACCGAAGTTGCCGGTGTCTTCAACGGTGTAAATTATTCGCATTTAGGGGTTTAGGTGATTCGATGGCATGACGGTCTGCCGCGAGTTCTTCCACTTCATGCTGCCATTCAGCCTGTCGAGATGGACGCTACGTAGCCTTCTCGCTCCGAGGTTGTCAGTTTTTGGAAAACGGTCGAAAACTGTCGCAAGCAGGATGAAGTTTATGTCGGACCTCCCCATTTGCGTCGATTCTGAGCGATCCTATGAGATCAGTTTTTGGAAGGGATGCCAACTTTTGATCTCAATTCGAAAAACTGACAACCTCTCCGCGAGAAG
>DASYEA010000306.1:0-3949 GCA_036499265.1 Schlesneria sp.
TTCAGGCATTACGATTCCTGTGATCTTGAAAGATGTGCTACAGAGATGATGACCGATTCAGAGGTGGGATGCCCGTCACTGACGATCACTCGACCGCCGAGTTCTTCCAGTGATTCCGCTTTCAGTGGCATCTTACCGCTCCGTCGGTCAGTCTCAGTCAGTTGGGGAATTCAACACCGCGTTCGCTGCAAGATCCGTGCGAATTATACGTTGCGGCAAGTTGTGTTAAATCGCATTTGGCTTGGGAAAGAGATTCCTGATGGATTCTAACTAATTTCGGCTTACCGAAGACATTGGCGATCCACAGGCGGCAATCCGCCCATGGTCGACAATCGACATGACATCATATCAGATCGGCAGATTCGGCAAGAGTTCGACTGCTTTGGTGCCGCCCGTTGCTAGTGTTTCGCTAACCAGCGTCTTAGGAACTTTCGATCCAAATTCGTAGCAGGTGAACACGCTGCCACTATTTCAGACGCCGCAAGATTTCGTCTTTCAGGCCGGGAACGACCGACAAACCATTGCCACTGTAGATGGTCGGATTTCCGTTCCAGTCGACGTAGTGGCCGCCAGCTTCCTGAATGATTGGCACCAACGCCGCCGCGTCCCAGGCATTCATGGCGGGATCGATCATGACTTCGGCTCGCCCGGTCGCCACCAGGATATGACCGTAGCAATCGCCCCAGCCGCGTGCGAGTTGCACGGACGACATCAATCCTTCGAGTACAGGTTGCTTCCCCATCGCCAGCCAGCGCGAAGGGTTGGTCATGCAGAATGTCGCTTCACTTAATTGTGTGACTGAAGAAACACGAACGCGGCGCGGTTCGCCGGAGCCGACTTGCCACCAGGCACCGGATCCTTGAGCGGCGTAGGCGACTTCATTCAGCGCCGGGAATCGAGCCACACCCACGACGCACTTCCCTTCATATTCGACGCCGATCAATGTTCCAAACAGCGGCACGCCGTGAATGAAGGACTTGGTCCCATCGATTGGGTCTAGGATCCACCGAAAACCAGTTGTTCCCGCCTTGTCGGGAAACTCTTCCCCCAGGATGGCATCGTCGGGAAACGCCGTTGCCAATCGATCCCGAATCAACAACTCCGCCTTTTTGTCCGCCTCGGTCACAGGGCTGGTATCGCGCTTTCGCTCAACCTCCAGATCAGGATTTTGATAGTAAGGGAGGATGACGCCGCTGGCTTCCTTCGCCACCTTGATTGCGAATTCCAATCGAGTCTGTAGTTCGGTCTGTGAGGCGGGCATATCGTTGAATTCCAGCTTGGGCCGTCGAATAGTTTAGTGCATCATCCAATCGAAATCTTCGGGTGGCCGGGGTTGGAGCCGCTTCGGCGAAACCCCGGGGTTTCCTTCGCAAAGCCTCAGTCCAACCCCGGCCACCCGATGCGAACTTTGGCAGTTACTCGGCGAGGCGATGCAGGTATTCACCCGCTTTGCGGACCAGCAGAACCCCTTCGTGCTCGCGATTGGCAAAGGATTCGACGTCGATTGTCGCGGGATCACGATAGCCGAGATTGATTCGTTCGCACACTTCGCGAGGGATTCCGCTCGCCAGTGTGACGCGAACACGCGGCGTCTCCACTCCGTCGATGTAAGTGCCACTCCCGCGCACGTGTGTCGAGTGGGCCAGCACTCCCCAGGGGAAGTCCTTGAAATTGTCCCATTGCGAAGTGAAATAGTCGCGGACGTGATATCCGACCTGTTCAATCAACTTCCCGTGAGTCACAGAGATATCGTGCATGTGGGGAGCATAGATGATGAGTTCTCCTCCATCGGCGACGACTGGCTCCAGCTTGTACATGCATTTCCCGGCGACCCATAACTCGTCGTACATGGGTGGCGCACATGAAAGCACCTGTTGATATGGCTTCTCGCAGCGCTTGATGTGAATCTGATTCGACAGGTCGGCGGCTTCGTTCCAGGCGGATTCGGGTGTTCCGTAATACAACCCATGTAGATTGCCATCGGCCGCGACGACAAACGTGATCGCACGCCGTGCTTGGGGAATCATCGCGGCGGCGCGATCGACGACCCGTCGAACCGGAGTGTCCTTCACTCCAATGATCCCGGCGTTTGTGATTAACGCGCCGAGCCAGTGGAAGAAATTCAGGATTTCAGGCCCGCCAATACCCGGGAAGAAGTACTTGTTTCCCCCTGAAAACCCGACCACTTCGTGCGGGAAAACAGGCCCCATGACCAGCAGGATGTCGTAGTCGGAGATTCGCGAATTGATCTGTACCGGAACGTCAAGCGACAGCAATCCGCCCGAGATTTCCGCGGTATCCTGCTTCGTCAGTGTTCCAATCGTTAACAATCGTTCGGGGCGATCCCATTCGTGGTTGAACAAGCCTAACTGGTAGAACAATCGCCCTCGCTCTTGTTCGTCGATCCCCAGCAATTTGCACATCTGCGAATCAGACATGGGCGGATGCGTTCCCAGGGCGACCATGATATCCAACCGTGCCACGGCGGGCCGCAACTGACTGTGCATCGCGTCAAATAGCAGCGGCAGTGGGGCGGTCCGAGTCGCGTCGGGTATGATCACCAAGACTCGCTTGCCAGCAAAATCCTGGACAGGCAGTTTCGAAAACCACTCTCGCACTTGAGCCGTGGACAATTTGGGAAGTTCGGGCATCTCTCTCACCGATGGCGATTGTCGAAGCATGATACAGACCGAGCGCTGACGACGAAATTGTATCTGCGAAGCGCGCAGATCGGCCACCCAGGCTCGAAGAAGTTCGGTTCGCCGACGAACTGCGACTTTCCGCAGAGTGCAAGGGCTGGCAGTAAACTCAACCTTTTCCTGTCATTCTGCTTTCTTTGACTACCCTCACTCGCTCGGATCAGCTACCTTTCCATGCTGCGCGCAAGATTCCGAACTTTCGTGAACAATCGCGCGCCAACTTTGACTCGCGACAGGAACGGTCCATGACGTTGTCGGAACTGCTGGAGAGCAAGTTTCGTGGTGATATTCGATTTCGTGGTGCGGCCTACATTCAAGCCGAACGAGTATCCGTAATCCGAGTAACACCTGATCACCTCTTTGCCGTAGTACGGGATGGAGTTGAATTCCAGACACAGCTCAGCCGCGACAACAACGCGCTGGTGACGACGTGCAACTGTGTCGGTACGTCCGCAAATCCGAGCGGCAATCTGCACTGCAAGCATTTGTGGGCGACGATTCTGGCCGCCGATTCGGGACACTACGTCTCGGGCTCTGCCAAGCCAGGATTCATTCCTCCCTTCGCGGTGGAAGACGATGAACCGCTCGGTTTTGAACTGGACGACCTGGAAGGGGACGCGGACGAGTATTTCTCGAATACATCGTCGCGCTCGGTCAAAGTCCGTCCCGCTGATCGTGAATCGCGACAGGTTGACGCAGCGCCGGCGCGAGTTAAGGAATGGGAATCTCGCCTAATCGATCTGCGGAAGGCGATGCAAGTCGATGAATCGACGACTTCCGCGGCCGGTCGAGAACGCCAGGTCTTCTACGAAATTGATGCCGCAGCCAGTGAAGAGGCCGGGTTGATTATTATTCAGACATCGCAACGACAACGCCGAGCAAACGGCGAGTGGGGCAAGCTGAAGCCCTTGAAGCTGCGTCCCGGCAAGTTCGAAGAAATCGATGACGACGAAGATCGCCGGATCCTGGCGCACTTGGTCGGTGGAACTCCTGACCGTTCGCAGATGAACGGTGCCACCGCGGATAATTTCGCGGCCTTCCGGTACCGCGTCCCACATGATCTTTGCCAACTCCTGCTCCCCGCCATTTGTGCCACCGGTCGAATTCGCCTGCAGGGCGAAGAAGAACGTGTCACCGAGACCTTGGACTGGGACGAAAATGGTCCGTGGGAATTGTGTCTGGCGATTGAGTTCCATGAGGAACCCAATGTCTGGAAACTGCGCGGCTACCTGATTCGCGAAGAAGAACGC
>DASYEA010000307.1:0-5445 GCA_036499265.1 Schlesneria sp.
GGAACATTTCCGACACCACGAAGACCCCGCACCAGATCAGGCCGCTTGGGGAAATCACCTTCCACGACAATCTGCCCCGTGATCGTTCCCCATTGCGCATACGATTTGTCGACCCACAGCAACCCTGCGATGGAACACACCGACCACACGATCAATTGCATTCTCATGAGACACCTCTGGTCGCTTGATCGAATCAGGAAACATTCTGTCCGCGATGTCAATTATGGAGCTGCGATACAAAAACAGCCCGGCACAAGGCCGGGCTGTTGACTCGATTGTCGATGTTACTTGAGCGTCGCAGCCTGAACCTTGATCGGGGTCAGTTTGTTCTCGCCTTCCTTTACAGTGACCTTGTAGGCCTTTTCGAGATAGCCGGGTCTTTCTTGCCAGACGCGGAATTCGTGCTCGCCAACTGGCAGGTCGGCGATTTCGAATTCACCTTTGGCGTTGGTCACAGCGGCATACGGATGATCGAGGATGACCCACCAGGCCTGCATCCAGGGATGGATATCGCAAGAGACCTTTGCAGGAAGGCGTTCTTCCTGCGGTACGGGCACCGCTACGCCGACACGATCGTTCAGGGCGACGATGAAGTTTGTCTGCTTGTTCTTCAGTGGGTACGTGTGCGTGTTATGAGCCACGCCGTCGTCAGATAGAACCCGCACTTGCTGGTCTGTTCGGACCAGCAGGACATGCGGCAGGAACCGGCAGCCTTTCTGATCGAAGATGACTTCCGGATTTTTGGACTTGACCAAGTCAGGATGAACCTTCGCAGGCTTCTTGGCGAGCCAGACGACGACATTGGCCAAGCCTTTGGATTCGGGATCGACGACCACAGCTTCATCAGGGACAGCATCGGCGGCGCACACGTCGGCATCTTTCGCACTCGCATCACCCTTCGCGACTAAGGCCTTGAGCGGAGCGAAATCGCCCACGACAGTAACCTGTCCCTTAATGGTTCCCCACTGAGCCTGAGCCGCTACGGGGGCCAGTCCCATCGCGGTCACCGTACAAACGGTTGCCAACGCCAATACCTTGCGCATGGTGCACCTTCACGAAAATAGAGGTTGTCGGGGCTCGGCCCCTGAGGTGGGAGGAACTTCCGGTTCCATTCAGTTGTTGCCACTCTATTATGGTCACCCTTTGACCGGAGGCAAGGAATCCATTCGCCTTAACTCGCAACGGAGATTAGGATTCCTCAAAATGAGAATCGGCGAAACAGCAGGCAGGAGCTCCGCGGGCGAACCTCGCCCACGATCTGGGGCTCCTCAACCGGACGATTCATGGCGGATGTAGTTGACAGGGTTGGGCTGTTCATCCTGAGTGAAATCCCAATTTGTTGGCCGGATTATGGAGGTAGCTCTCTAGCGACTTGCGGTCAAATCTTGACCCCTCATGGGCGATTGCTGGCCAACCGCTAGTATGATGTGTTAATCTGACGGAATTCCAAGTGTCAAACCGCGTCGAGTAGGTCGAATGATTTATCTGAATGTCGTCCTGACGGTTAAAGATTCGAACGATGTGCCCCAGATCCAGTCGCTGCTATCCGAGCAGGGGCGACTGTCTCGTGCCGAACCCGGCTGCGTTCGATTTGAAGTCTATCACTCGCAGAATGACCCCAAGGTTTTCATTCTGAATGAGCATTGGACGGATCAGGCTGCTGTCGACGCTCATCGCAAGGCGACCGCCTACACCACGATTTATCAGCCCCAAGTCTTGCCGAAAGTGGAACGAACTCCACATCCGTCAGACTTGGTTTCCTAATAGACTCGCCCGTTTCAATTTCCTTCGTGCCGTCTATTCGTAAGATCAGTTTTCGTTGGCACGACTGAATCTTGAGCTTCGTATTTCGTTCATCGCCTTTTTTGCCGAGTGGAAATTATGTCTACGCAGTTGAACAAATTCAGTGCTCGCATCACTCAGCCGCGATCTCAGGGTGCTTCACAGGCCATGCTGTATGGAACCGGCATGACTCGCGAAGACATGGACAAACCACAGGTCGGCATCGCCAGCGTCTGGTACGACGGCAACACCTGTAACATGCACTTGAACAAGCTGGCCGAACAGGCTCGCGAAGGTGTTCGTAGCGCTGACATGGTCGGCATGCGTTTCAATACGATCGGGGTCAGCGACGGGATCTCGATGGGAACGGACGGGATGTCGTTCTCCTTGCAGTCGCGCGATCTGATCGCCGACAGCATCGAAACCGTGATGTCGGCTCAATGGTACGACGCCAATATCTCGATCCCCGGCTGTGATAAAAACATGCCCGGCTGCCTGATTGCGATGGGTCGCCTGAATCGTCCCGCGCTAATGGTCTACGGCGGGACGATTCGCGCGGGCTGTATTCCCCTGCATCCAAAGCTGGACATTGTGTCGGCCTTCCAATGCTATGGCGAATACCTGGCCGGGAAAATTACAGACGAAGAACGTCAGGCCATTGTCGAAAAGAGTTGTCCCGGGGCTGGTGCCTGCGGCGGGATGTACACGGCAAACACGATGGCGTCGGCGATCGAAGCGATGGGCATGTCGCTCCCTTATAGCTCATCGATTCCTGCCGATGATCCTGCCAAGCTGGGCGAATGTCTGGCAGCCGGTAAGTTCATTCGCACGCTACTCGAAAGGGATATCAAGCCCCGCGACATCATGACCCGCGCGGCGTTCGAAAACGCGATGGTCCTGATCATGGCGACCGGCGGTTCGACGAACGCCGTGCTGCACTTGATCGCGATGGCTCGTTCGGTGAATGTGCCGCTGACGATCGATGATTTCCAAAAGGTCAGCGACCGCGTTCCGTACATTGCCGATCTGAAGCCGTCCGGCAAGTACGTGATGGAAGATCTGCACTATGTCGGTGGGACACCCGCCGTGCTGAAGTATCTGCTTGAGAAGGGCTATATCGACGGTAGCTGTCTGACGGTGACCGGCAAGACGATGGCCGAGAACCTGGCTGACCTGCCCGGCCTGGCGGAAGGTCAACGAATCATTCAGCCGGTTGAAACACCGATCAAAGAATCGGGCCACATCCGCATCATGCGAGGTAACTTCTGCCCGGATGGTGCTGTGGCCAAGATCACCGGCAAAGAAGGCTTGGTCTTCACCGGTCCTGCTCGCGTGTTTGATTCCGAAGAAGACATGCTGAAAGGTCTGGAACAAAATCGGATCGCCAAGGGCGACGTGATCATCATCCGGTACGAAGGCCCCAAGGGTGGACCTGGGATGCCAGAAATGCTGACTCCGACTTCGGCCATCATGGGTGCGGGACTGGGCTCGGACGTGGCCTTGATCACGGACGGACGATTCTCGGGCGGTTCTCACGGATTCATCGTGGGCCACGTTACTCCCGAAGCTCAAGAAGGTGGTCCGATCGCTCTCGTTCAAGACGGCGACATGATCGCGATTGATGCAAAGCTGAACCGCATCGACGTGGCGTTGGCTTCGACGGAACTGGATCGTCGACGATCGGTCTGGAAGGCACCCGCACTGAAGGCGACTCGTGGCACGCTCTACAAGTATATCCAACTCGTGAAGAGCGCCTCCGACGGCTGCGTGACTGACGAATAGTCGTTTGGCACAATGTTGGTTTGGATGACACGGTCTCACCGTCTTCGGTGCGGCCGTGTCTTCTCGTAGGACGGTTTTCCAACCGTTCGCAGTTTACGGGGCGCTGCGATAGCGAAAACTCGAGCCAAAGACCAAAACGAAGTCGACGGGTCGAACGCCCATCTCGCAGCCACTTCAAACAGTGCCCTCGACTAGTGAGATAAACCGTCTTTGTGATCTGGCAACTCTTCCTTTGCGTCTGCGCATCTTTGAGTTGAAAACCTGCTGCTTTACGATTGGCCGGTTGTCCGGTGACGTTGCTTGACGAGAGTCACGTGCAAGTCGTATAGCAATGGCAACAATTGTTCACGTCTGATCATATCTCTTGATCCAGTCTTGTTCTGACAGGAAGACGCGATGTCGCAGCCGTACTTCGATTCCGATCTGGACCAACCCGAGCAAGTTCTAGATTGCTTCCGGTCATTTCAGTTTATCACTGAAAGCCCGAAATGGATGATGAACGTGTTGTGCGTGTCGATTTGCCAGATGATTCCGCTGATCGGTCCGCTCGCCGTGCTGGGCTATCAGTTTGAACTGGCCGAGTCGCTGTTACGACGACCCGATGATCACGGATACCTCGATTTCGATTTCAACAAATTCGTCGATTACATGAAGCGCGGGTTGTGGCCGTTTCTGACCGCATTAATTGCTGGCATAGTCATCGGCATCCCCATTGTGGCCATCGTCCTCGGGCTGATCTTCGGAGGGGCCATGATTGCGCAGGCGAATCGCGACGCTGGGGATGCGATCGCTATCGCGATGATGTGTAGCATGGTGGTGTTGTACGTCGTCCTGTTGATCGGTGCCAACATGCTGATGATCCCACTGATGATTCGAGCGGGTTATTGCCAGGACCTGGGTGAGGCTCTCAATTTTCAATTTGTCAAAAGCTTCGTGCAGTTGATGTGGAAAGAGATCATCATCACCAATCTGTTCTTGATGATCGCTTCGATCCCGCTGATGTTGATCGGGCTGTTGATGTGCTTTGTCGGAATCTATCTGATGGTCGGCGTGATCATGCTGGCGCAGGCCCACTTGATTGACTACCAATTGTATGCGATTTACTTATCGCGAGGTGGTGAGCCCATTCCGCCAAAAACGGTTGTGTAGCAGGTTATCGTGATCTCGAAGCGGTAAGCAGAAAGCGAGAAGGGAGCAGTGGCGGGCACTGCTCCCTTCTTTGCTTGCATCCGTCTTCGTTATCGAAGTCACTCGATCCCGACGGGGGTCGCAAATTGAGCTGGATTCGTCACGAATGTGTCGTGCGTTTCCTGGCTGCCGAACATGTACAGACGGCCCTTGAACCATGCGGCGAAGTCCAGTGTTCCTTCGACGACGTCTTTATCGCGAGTCAATGCGACCACGTCAGCTCCATAGGCGGCTGGAGCATATCGTGCCGGTTCATCGTCAAACTTCAACTTGGCTTCCGCACTCGCAAAGTGGAACTTCTGACCACGGAAGGTGGAGTGAAAATCAGGTTTGGCATCGATCAGTTCTCGCTGGTCTCGCAGGGTGACCGGGCAGAATCCCTTCAAGCCCTTCATGCTGCCACGTTCGTGAATCTTCTTCATTTTTTCACGGGTGGCCTGGTCTTCGATTCCGTCGAAGGAAGGCGTTTCTGAAGCAATCTTTTGTGGCTTCTCTGCAAGAGCAGGTTTCTCTGCAGCGGGTGGTGCTAGCGTTGCTGGGGCAGCGTCTGGCGGGACGATCCCCATTTCCTTCAATTCGGCCGCAAACGGATCTTCTTTGGACGAGTCTGCTGATTCAGCGGGCTGAGTTTTCGGAGCGTTAGCCGAACCGGCATCCTCCTTCAGCGTGAGTCCCGTAAACGGATTCAACTCC
>DASYEA010000308.1:0-3652 GCA_036499265.1 Schlesneria sp.
GCTTCGAACGCGAAATCTCGATCCTGAAAAAGCTGCAGCATCCGAGTATTGTCCGCTACTACGGGGGCGGAAAGTTCGGGGCGCAACGCTTCTATGCAATGGAACTGATTGCGGGAGGATCGCTGGAAGACTATCTCAAACTGAAGGGGAAGCTGCCGTGGGAAGAGGCGCTCGATATGACCATGCAGATCGCCAAGGCGCTCGAGCATGCTCATGAGGCCGGCATCGTCCATCGGGATTTGAAGCCCGCGAATCTGCTGCTGACAAAAGAGATGCAGATCAAGCTGACCGATTTCGGGATTGCACGCGACACCACCGCGACGGCGTTGACCGCCGCCGGAAAGACGGTCGGGACCTACGCCTACATGGCTCCCGAGCAGATTCGCGGCAAACCGCCCGTTGATAAGAAGACCGATTTGTACGCGATGGGCTGCGTCCTGTTCGAAATGATTTCGGGAGAAACCCCGTTCCAAAGCGACAATCAGGGCGAGATGCTGATGATGCATCTGCAGGAGGAACCCGTTCGGATTTCGTCTCTGGTTCCGCACTGTCCGATCTTTGTCGAAGATCTGATTTTCCATCTGCTGGAGAAAGATCCACAAGAACGCCCTTTTGATGCGTTGGCGCTGCAGGTCGAAATCGATGAAGTCAGAAACAAGATTACCCAGCAGCGCAGCATTGCCGCGGAAACAATGGCAGGAATGACCGGGGGCGGTGGAGGTACCAAAGGAGTTGAAGAGCTTAGGGCGGCCTTGGGCAAAAAGAAAAAGAAGAAGAAAAAAGATAACAGCCCGATTTACGAACGTGGCTGGTTTCTAGGATCATGCCTGGCGGTCTTGCTGGGTTTCATCGTCTGGACCTGTCTGCCGTGGGGTGAAGATCGACTGCTGGCCGAGGCGGATCGATTGATGAAGTTGAACTCGACCGTCGATCACGTACGGGCTCGCGATGACTTTCTGAAGCTGCTGCTGACTCGATATCCCGAAGGGAAACACGCCGCTCACGCTCAGTCAATGGTGATCGATGTCGACAAAGAAGAGACAATGATCAAGATGCGGGCGAGGAATCGTCTGAAGCAACCACCCGCTAACGAAGCCGAACAGCAGTTTTTGAATGCCGAGAAGTTTCGGGATTTTGGCGACCACGTCACCGCGCTCCGCAAGTTCAACGCGATTGTGGAATTGTTCAAATCTCATCCTGAGTATCGAAATTACGTTCTGTTGGCCGAAGACGAGGCCAAGAAGATCAAGGATAAATTCGGAGCAGACTCCTTGTCCATGTTCCTCAGTAAGCGGCTTCGCGACGCTGAAACGGCCAGAAAATCCGGCAAATTGAGCGAAGCGGAATCGATCTGGACCAGCATTAAGACCTTATACGAAGACAATGCCGAGGCGACCGTGCATGTCGCTTATGCTCGCAAGCGATTGCGTGACGAGGATCCGGGGCCCGCGCCGTGGCTGGAAGAGAAACCGCCGGAAGAGTCAAACGAATCGAGTGGTGCTGGCACCGCAAATGACTAGACTATCGCCGTCAGTGGGTACGCTGGCAGCACGTGCTTTCCATTGAATGTCTTTCAAATCAGAAATCAGGAGTGTCGGATGCGTCTGAAACTTGCGTTGGCTTTCACCTTCATCTGTGGCATCGGCACGTCCGACGCATTCGCCTTTTCCAAGCTTCCGACCTACTTGGCGGACGGCTATAAAGACGACAAGGCTTACAAGCCGTTTCTGGATACGGTGGAGGGGCTGAAATCAAAGTGCGACATCTGTCACAAGCCTGGTGCCGACAAGAAGGCCAAGGGCCATGGACTGAATGACTTCGGCAAGGTCTATCACGACCGCTTTAAGCACAAGGATTTCACCGCCGCTGACAAAGACAAGAAGACGGACGAAGCGATGACGATTTTCAAGGACGCGTGGGAAAAGTCGATCATCGAGAAGAATGCCGACGGCAAGGTCTATGGAGACCTGATCAAGGAAGGAAAGCTTCCTGGCAAGAACGACTGAAGTCGGCAGGGGCTGAGGGGCAAGGGCTGAGGGCCGAGCGACGGACAGTTGGCAAGACCTCAGGCGAAAGTCATTTGGAGTTTGCACATCGACTTCGCCCAATCTCTTGGCGAGATTGGCTACACCGTCTGCCAGTGCCCGCCGTATTCGATGACTGTGTCAATAAGAATGCCCCATGCAAATGCTGCATGGGGCTTTTTCGTTGACTTCCCACCGTGATGGGATGAATGCGACTTAGGAGCCCATGTTCGGAAAAACGCGTGGGGCGATGCCCACGCGGTTAAACGAAAGGCCTCTTATGTAGCGAATTACCGTAATGTGCGGAACGGTCCAGCAGGCAGGCCTTCGACGTTCATCAGGTTTGGCTCAGCGAGTTCGTTCCAGCCGAATCGGACTGCGGCGGGTTCGGCAATCTTGTCGCTGGAGACGACGACGGACTTTCCATCGATCACAGCGTTGGCTTCGACGAAATCGCCGTCCTTGCCTGCAATCGTGAACCAGGAGAGGGGCTTGCCGTCGCGTGACTTCAATCCGCCACCGACATGATCGAATTCGATGCGGATCTTGTTGCCTTCCACTTTCATGGACTTATAGAGCGGACCGGAATAGACGACGTTGGTTTTGCCATACGTCTTCGCCAAGGCCCACAGTGCCAGTCGCTTGCCGACATCCTGCTTATTGCGCGGATGGATGTCATCCAAGTTCGTGATATCGGTGGTGACGATCATGCCTGTGTTCTTCATTCCCAGGACTTTGGTCTGCCCTTCCCAGAGCTGTGGCAGCAGATTGTCGGGGTCTGTCATCGGGGGCTTGACGTACTTGTAAGGCGCGATTTGAACGTAGAGGAATGGGAAGTCGCCCTGATTCCAGACCGAGCGCCAGCCATTGATCAACGCGTTCATTCGTTGTTCGTAGCCCACGCCTTGGCCTCGATTGGATTCGCCTTGATACCACAAAGCTCCACGAATTCCGAACGGAACGATCGGGTAGACCATCCCATTGTACAGGTGCGTCGGCGCTCCGGGATTGGCGGTGTGCCCTTCTGGCTTGGCTTGCTGGTTCTTCGCTCCTTCAGCGATTGGCTTCAGCGAATCAACTGATTCGAACCCGACAATCGGAGTCCAAGGTTCGATGGCCGTTCCACCCCAGGAGGTGTTAATCAGACCGACGGGAACGTCCAAGTCCTTCTGAATTTCACGTCCGAAGAAATAGGCCACTGCCGAGAAGTTACCAATCGTTTCGGGCGAGCATTCGGACCATTCGCGATCCAAGACCACTTCGGAGGCGGGAGTGATCGAGGGGACTTTGCGGACGTGGAACAGCCGAATCTTTGGATGCTTGGCGGCGGCGATTTCCTGTTGAGGATTGTCAGAGGCTGAGACAGGCCATTCCATGTTGGACTGACCTGAAGCGACCCAGACTTCACCGATCAGGACATCGGTCAGCTTGATTTCGTTCTTGCCTTTGACGATGACTTCGTGAGGTCCGCCGGCGGTCATTTCTTTCAGTTTGACGGACCACTTTCCGTCGGCCCCAGCCTTGGTCGACGCACTGTTGTCGCCGATCGAGACTTTCACGTCCTCTTCGGGATCGGCCGTTCCCCAGATCGTAATGGGCATCTTCTGCTGCAGCACCATGTGGCTGGC
>DASYEA010000309.1:0-3342 GCA_036499265.1 Schlesneria sp.
GGTCGCCCTAATGACCGTAAGCGAACGTTTGAACCGCTGACTGACAATCGCAACCTTTGCTTCTTCGCAGGCTGCGGCGAGTAGGAGCCAGCGTCCTTTCTCGTACAAATCTCTTATTTAAATTTACGCAGTTGCAGACCAAGAGTTTGACTGAAAAGCGCAACCTGTTGATAAAGAAATCCGATTAATCCGAGCATGTCGTCCCACAATCCCCCGCACAGGTTGCGTCATTTCCGTAGTAGACAATGCAATCCCCATCCTGCCATTATTCGTCGATGGTTGAAGGGCGTGTAGTGTGTGAATGAGAGAATGTCACCGATCAAAATCTGACCGGCCCGGGTCCGATCTGAAACCCCATGAAAACAGCTTGAATAGGCTTATCTTGGCCGAATTGGACCGACGACGCTGGAATCAGAAGTACGCGGGAAAAGCGAGTCCATCGACGCGGCCACCGGACAATTGGTTATGTCAGGCCGTGACCGTTTTGAAACCAGGCCGAGCGTTGGACCTCGCTTGCGGTTTGGGTCACAACGCCATCTGGCTGGGTCAACAAGGTTGGCGAGTCGATGCGGTCGACATCTCCGAAGTCGGCCTGTCCCTGGCAACTCAAGCTGCCACCGCGGTTGGCTGCTCGACCATCAATTGGATCGTGGCAGACCTGGACAGCTATGTCCCCGAACCTTCCACTTACGATCTGATCACCGTCTTTCGTTTCCTGGATCGCGAACAACTCCCTTCGCGAATTGAAGCCGCACTTCGTGCGGGTGGAACTCTGGTTTACGAAACGTTTACTCAACAACAACTGACACGAGCGGACAATCATCTGCAGAGCGATCGCTTCACGTTGTCACCGGGAGAGCTGCCGCGATTGTTCCCGAATCTGATCATCGAACAGTTTGAAGAAGTCGATCTATCGGATCGGTCCGTCGCACGGCTGGTGGCGAGAAGGCCATCGAAATGACGTGATGGAAATGTCCGATTTGGGTGGCACTGGCGACGGCTTTGCGTTGCCAGTGTCTTATCGAAGGGCCAAGAGCCGACAACGCGCGGTGACGTCGATTGTTACACAAACGTCCCCTGCAGCCAGATCGTCATCAGCAACGCGAAAACACTGGCAGCCCAAAGCTGCCGCTAGTGGAACCCCGATGCAAGAGAATTGTGCTGCGATGATTCGATCGCGTTGGAAGTCACCACCGCGTCTGATACGATTTCGAGGGATCCTTCCGGCGTTCGCGTTCTTTGCGACGCCGCGATGAGTTCCGCTGCCAACCGGAGAACCCGCCCATGCTGTCTGCGTCACCTGACTCAAGCTTCCGATTCGTCCCTTTTGCCAAACGAATCCTGGCGGGAATCATGCTCTGCCTGGTCTGCTCGCCGGCGCTGCTCTCGGCACAAGAAGCTAAGCCAGGAGTCGACAAGCCGAAAGGCCGGGTCGAGAATCCTTTTCCCAAGGCCTTCCCCGCACCCGAGTTGGAAGGGGGCGTCGAATGGTTGAATGTGGCCGGCCCAATTTCGATGAAGGATCTTCGCGGTAAGGTTGTCATTCTGGACTTCTGGACGTTCTGCTGCATTAACTGCATGCACGTGCTGCCTGACCTGAAGTACCTGGAACAAAAGTATGGGAAAGAACTGGTTGTGATCGGCGTCCACTCGGCCAAGTTCGACAACGAAAAAGAAACCGGCAACATTCGCAAAGCGATCTTGCGCTATGAAATTGAGCACCCCGTGATCAACGATGCCAACATGACGGTCTGGCGCAAGTTCCAGATCAGTTCCTGGCCATCACTGGTGCTGATCGATCCCGAAGGCAACTATTGCGGTGTCGCCCCCGGCGAAGGGAATCGCGAGTTACTCGACGGAGTTCTGGGCAAACTGATCGCCTATCACAAAGCCAAGGGGACACTGGACGAAACGCCCATCCGCTTCGATCTGGAGCGGAACCGCGCCGCAGCCACGCCATTGCGATTTCCGGGCAAGATCCTGGCCGATACCCCCAACGATCGCCTGTTCATTTCTGACAGCAATAACAACCGCATCGTCGTTACAACTTTGGGTGGCAAGCTGATCGAAGTGATCGGTAGCGGGCAGATTGGTGCGAAGGATGGCAGCTATGCCGACGCCCAGTTCGACCACCCGCAAGGGATGACTCTGGTGGACGACACATTGTACGTCGCCGATACCGAAAATCATCTATTGCGAACGGTGGACTTGACCAAGAAAAAGGTTTCGACGCTGGCGGGAACCGGCGAACAGTCTCATTCTCGTGCCCCCGGCGGAAAGTTACTGGTCACCGCACTGAATAGCCCATGGGACTTGTGCGTCGTGGACGGAGTCCTGTACATCGCGATGGCGGGCCCTCACCAACTGTGGTCGCACAAGCTTGGCTCGCAAACCATTCAGCAATACGCGGGCTCAGGTCGCGAAGATATTACCGACGGGGATCTCGATAGCGGAGCGTTGGCTCAACCATCGGGAATTGTCAGCGATGGAGCCATGTTGTACGTCGTCGACAGCGAGGGATCGGCTGTTCGTCGGATCACGACCAGACCCAAAGCGAACCTGATGAAACCCACCGGCGACATCAAGACGATCGCGGGGACTCACGACCTGCCTCGCGGTTCCAGCCTGTTCGCGTTCGGCGATGTCGACGGCGAAGGATCGGCGGCTCGCTTCCAGCATCCGCTGGGCATCGTCCTGCACGAAGGGACGGCCTTCGTCGCCGACAGTTACAATCACAAGATCAAGCAAGTGGATCTAAAGAGCCACAAGGTCACCTCATGGCTGGGAACGGGCAAACCGGGCACCGGCCTTGATCCGGTTCAACTTGCTGAACCGGCGGGGATGACGATTTCCGGGCAGAACATGTACATCGCCGATACCAACAACAACCGGATCGTCATCGTCAACATGGGCACCAAGCAGGCGAGTGAACTGGTCATCGAAGGGCTGGAACCACCGAAACCAATCACCGCCGAAACAGCCGACTCGCCCCAGATCCGCGAAGTCACGGTGGATACCCAAAAGCTGAAAGTCGACGATGGGATTGATTTCAACGTCAGCTTCAAGCTGCCTGAAAACTTCAAGCTGAACCCTCTGCTACCCGTCAAATACAAAGTCACAGGCGACGACGGATTGATCGCCGAAAGCCATCGCGACACACGTCTGGAAGCGACCAGCGACGACGGTGTGACCGCGAAGTTCAAACTTCCCGTCACGAAGAAAACAGGCAGTGCCACATTGCTGCTCTCAATTACCTACGGCTATTGCCGCGATGGCAAAGGGGGCTTATGCAAGGTCGACAGCTTGAAGTTCAAAGTCCCCGTCGAGCTAAGTGATGACGGC
>DASYEA010000310.1:0-2451 GCA_036499265.1 Schlesneria sp.
TCGACGCCCGGATGCTTCACAATCGCGGCACCAGTCGCTCCGTAGCCAGTCACGACGTTGATCACGCCGTCGGGAATCCCCGCTTCCTGTGCCAGTTCGGCCATCCGCAGACAAGTCAGCGGAGTCTGCTCGGCCGGCTTCATCACAATCGTGCATCCAGCCGCTAAGGCCGGTCCCCATTTCCAGGCCGCCATCAAGATCGGGAAGTTCCACGGAATGATCTGCCCTGCGACCCCGACGGGTTCCCGTCGCGTGTAGCAGAAGTAATTGCCACGAATCGGAATCGTGTCGCCAGTCAGCTTGTCGGCCCAGCCCGCATAGTACCGCAGGCAATCAATGGCGAGCGGCAGATCCGCCGCCAGAGCATCCCGAATCGGCTTGCCGTTATCGAGCGTTTCTAAAGCAGCCAACTCTTCCAAATTGGCTTCCATCAGGTCAGCCAGCTTGTTCATCATGCGGCCACGATCACGAGCGTCCGCGCGAGACCACGGCCCCGAATCGAACGCAGCACGCGCAGCCTTCACCGCGGCATCCACGTCGCTGGCATCCGCTTCAGCGACTTCGGCAATGACCTTTTCATTAACTGGGCTGATCGTGGCAAATCGCTTGCCGCTACGCGACTCTTGCCACTTGCCACCAATAAACAGATTGGTCTGACGAATTTTCGGGGCTGCAATAATTCCGGCTGCCATGATGCAGAATCTCCTGAACTCAAGATGAGGGGCTCACTGGACCTACTACCAGCGTATCCAACTGACCCCATCGAGGACAGGTTTTCAAGGCATCGAATTATTTCAGACGGCAGTTTCGCGTTTTGGGTGACACGGTGTCGCAGCCCTCAACGTCACCAAGTCTCTTCTCGTCGGGTACCAAGGTTTTGGAGTCCTCGACAAGGCCGTGTCTTCGTACTGAGTACATTTTATTGTAGCCAATCTCGCCAAGGAATTGGGCGAAGTCGATGAGAATTCAATCTCTGTTGATCCCCCAAGGTCTTAGCGACTTGGCGACACGAAATCATGTCCCGTCATGAAGTCCGTAGCCGACGCATCATGCGTACACGAATGATCACACATCCCACCAGGATATTGATACACACCGCTTTCCAGACCAGCAGCCACCAAGGCCGCCACCAAGCTTTCGTGTAAAGCTCGACCGCATCAGACAATCCAAATACAATCAGCGTGACCGCAGCAACCGCACCCAACCGCCACCAAGGTGGCGCGGCCCCAACGGTCCGATTGGCAACGTAGATTCCCAGTAGTGGCCACCAGACCAATTCAATCGCATTAATGATGTCGACAAAAGTCATTGGACCAAACCTTGAGTATCCGCAACTCGCACCTTCGTCCCTGCTGCACCAAACCGAGTCTTCAGATATCCAATCACAGCGGTCTCACCTTTGGCATTCTCCATCGGTGCGACCGAGGTGATCACTCCCGCTTCGTCTTCACTTTCCGCCGCAAGAATTGGCGCGCCTGCCATCAGGTTCGCACCTGCTCCGAACACGACGCGTCTCAGTTCTTTATTCGTATGCCCCATCGCATCCAGCCGAGCGATCGGCTCCTGCCCCAGATAGCAGCCCTTGGTAAACGAAATCGCCTGCTTCGTACGAGCCACCTCTTGAGCGATATTGTCCTCTGTAATATCGAGACCGTAATAAGGGAAACCCGCTTCGATTCGTCGAGTTTCAAATTCGTCCGCCGATCCGGCCCGGCATCCAACGGCCAGCAGACTCGCGCGAGTCGTCTCGATCGCGGAACGCGGCATCGACAACAGGAACCCAGGCTCGTCCAGCAGATCAACTCGACGAATATCAAGTGTATTGCCAAGCGCTTCTCGCAACACACACCCGTACAGGCCGAGCCCCTCCTCAACCATCAACAGTTGGGCAGCATGGGTTCCTGTGACATACAACTCACCACGTTCCTCAGAGCGGCCAATCAGTTGCACGTCTTCACGAATCAGGTACCGATCCAGATGCGGAATGATCTTTGTTTCCTGACCAGCGGTGGTCTCTAACCACAACGATTCCGCCCCAGCAAACACAAAGAGGTGACCGAGGACACGCCCCTTGATGTTCGTCAGAAATGCTTCGCGCCCCTGCCCCGGTTGCAGGCCCTTGATGTCGTTCGTGCAGAACCCATGCAAAAAATTCGCCCGGTCTGCGCCGGTGATTTCGATCTGCGTTCGATCGCTCAGATCATAAACGGCGATCGCGGTCGTGTCGTCTGTCATGCCTGCAAGTGCTCCAGTCGTGGAATGGGTCGAACACCAATTCTCGCGTGATGACCCGGATCTGGCAACACGATGACAGAAGATCTGCGTACAGATGGCAAAGCCAACCGCGCCAATCAGCGCGGGCGTTCACTCTCGTCATTCGGACTAAATGAACGTGCGCGATTCTGCTTTCGAAAAAATCATTTCCGGTGCCACTGGCGACGGCTTTGCGTT
>DASYEA010000311.1:0-5541 GCA_036499265.1 Schlesneria sp.
TGGCAGACGAAGGTTGGCCACCCACGTTTGACAGAGTGTTGTCTTACTGGGAATGCCCGGACATGAAGGGCTTGATCGTTTGGCTCGACGAGCAGGCTCGCGATAGGGATCTCGCGACAAGACTGGCGCAGGATGCCGCCTCACAAAGGGGAACAGATCACCCGGAAGGGTTGATTCGGCAGGTGTTGGATAAATTGAAGTGGCGTCGCACGCGAGAATCGCACCAGGCGGCACAGTCTTCACTCATCGAGCGGCCGCAGGAAACCAAGAAATTGACAGACGAAACTCGCGAGCTGTTGTTGAAGGCAGCTCAGTTTCACCGTCAAAGGTCGGCTAAGACGACATGAGTTGAAGACTCGGCTGTCCATCGCAGGATTCGATGGCAGTGCAGTGTACTGGCAGTGATTGATGCGTTGCGCGAGCAAACAGAACTTATTTGTTATTCTGAGGAGTGGCAGGTGTACCGACTCGACGCAAACCTAAACCGGCTGATTGAGACTGGTAAGCAACAGGGCTTCCTGACGTTTACACAGGTCAACGATTATTTGCCGGACGAAGCGGTCAATCCCGAAAAGCTCGACAATCTATTGATGTCGCTGGACGAACTGGGATTAGAAATTGTTCCCGATTCAAAGCTGCCACCTAGCTTGGACGAAATCCGCAAGCGTCCACTGAAGGCCCGGCTCAGCAAGCCGAAAGAAGCGGGCGAAGACAAGTCTCGCCGTATCGATGATCCCGTTCGCATGTACCTGACGCAGATGGGTGAGATTCCCCTGCTGACTCGCGAACAGGAAATCTCGCTGGCCAAGAAGATCGAAGTTACCCGCAAGCGATTCCGTCGCCATTTGCTCGAGAGCGATTACGCGCTCAAGCTGTCGATCGACATCCTGACGAAGGTACATCTGGGCGAGTTGCCGTTCGACCGAACCATCAAGGTGTCGGTCACCGAAGGTCTGGAAAAGAATCAGATCCTCGGCCGCATGCCTTACAACTTGAAGACCCTTGAATCGCTGCGAATCAAGAGTATCCAAGACTTCGAAATCTACCGCAACCAAAGTCATGAGCATGCGGCCGCTGATGTCAGTGCCGCCAAGCAGCGACTCGAACAACGACGCCGCAAGATGGTGACGTTGCTCGAAGAGCTCAGCCTGCGAACCCAGCGTCTGCAACCCACCATGCGCCGCATGGAGCAGATTTCGCGTCGCATGGTCGAACTGCAGCGTCAGATCGACAGCATGAAGAATCTGAAGTCGGCTCGTGATGAACGCGCCAACCTTCAGAAAGAACTGTACGACCTCGAATTGATGACTCTGGAAACACCCAAGAGTCTTGCCGAGCGCATTGAATCGATTCACGAACGCTTCGCCGCCTACGAACAGGCGATGCGAGACCTGTCCGGTGGAAACCTGCGACTGGTCGTGTCGATCGCGAAGAAGTATCGCAACCGCGGACTCAGCTTCCTGGACCTGATCCAGGAAGGAAACACCGGCTTGATGCGAGCGGTCGATAAGTACGAATATCGCCGCGGATACAAGTTCTCGACCTATGCGACGTGGTGGATTCGCCAGGCGATCACGCGAGCCATCGCGGATCAGGCCCGTACGATTCGTATCCCGGTTCATATGATCGAAACGATGTCTAAACTGCGCAAGGTCAGCAAGAAGCTGCTGCAGGAAAAGGGACGCGAACCAACAATCGAAGAAACCGCCGAAGCGGCAGGCGTCAGCCTGGAAGAAACGCGTCGCGTGCTCAAGATCTCGCGTCATCCGATCAGCCTGGATCGACCAGTCGGTGAAAGCGAAGATAGCTACTTCGGGGACTTCATCGAAGACGATTCGACCGAAAGCCCAGTGAACTCAGCGACGCAGGAAATGCTGAAGGACAAGATCGACGTTGTCCTGAAGACGCTGACCTACCGTGAACGCGAAATCATCAAGCTGCGATACGGCCTGGGTGATGGCTACACGTACACGCTGGAAGAAGTTGGTCGGATCTTCAAAGTGACTCGCGAACGCGTTCGCCAGATCGAAGCGAAAGCTGTCCGAAAGTTGCAGCACCCTGTACGCAGCAAGCAACTGAAGGGCTTCCTGGATACCTTGGCTGCTGCCACCGCTCCTGTGAAATAACCTTGTCACGACATGATGCATTCTCACAGCGACATCTGGATTTCCGGATGTCGCTGTTTTCGTTTCACGTCCCATTTTGAGTTCGAAATCGGTCATTCAGTCATGTGAAACTTGGTCTTGGCGTATCAGAGCCAATCCGCTAGTGTCCGCCGCTCCCCAATCCCCAATTTGAATTCAACCCCTTCCAATGGAGTTGCGCACGATGGCAATGTCGTGGCGACATATCCTGCTGGCATCGATGTTGGCCATGTTCACTTGCGGCTGTGCCAGTGTCTGGCACGATCTGAAGCCTCATCGTCTGCATCGATTCAATCGCGGAGACGCCCCCTCGATGGATCCGGACTTCACGTCCATAAGTTCGCCAGCGCGGACCGGGCTCGTTCTAGTCGACCGGCCTGGCAAACAACCAGAGATGTCGGCAAATTGCGCCGAAGTGATCCTCGCCCGCGGACAAAGTCCCAAATAATTGGCGACCGGTGGTTCCGGGCCGTGATCTTGAATTGAGGTTTCTCGAGGCCGCATACGTCCCAATGTAGCCACGTTGGAATCTGATTTCGAAAGTGTCTTCTGCGGGTAGCGATTGAGCGACAATAGCTGCGCCAAAGCGTCTTGGCATCGAATCGGGATTTCAATCTCGAATCCCGAGCGAAGGGCGCTTCCGAAGCGATCCGCTTCGCCCCTATGCCAAAGAACGCGGCGACCCAAACATCGTCCTCAATCTGAAGAGGCGAATTGAATTTAAATTCAGACTGAACCTTCGGCCTGCGCAACTGTTGCGGAGCAAACGGCCGGGATATACTCGTGCATCCCGTTTCGGTGACTCTTCCATGCGAGGGTTCGCTCCACTGTGTTGTCGCGCCGATTTCTATCGCGATTCTTGACTCCCTTAACGGGGGTCCTATTCGGCCTGTGCTTCGCCGCCTCCACGCTGGCGGCCACTGAATTGGAAGAGGCGACGAAGGCACTTCGTGCTGGCGATCACGCGACATGCATTCAGCTGGCTGACAAGTCGATCAAGAGCCGTGCTTTTGGCGAAGAATTCTATCTGCTGAAGGCCGAAGCCGAGGTTCAGACAGGCGAGTATCGAGCCGCCTATGACACGCTGGTGGACGGCTTGGCCCGATATTCGTGGAGCATCCGCATGCGGTTGATCGGTATCGAAGCCGCTCGTATGAGTGGCCAGACCGCCCAAGCCGATGTCTGGCAGAACGAAATCGCAGACTTTGCAGGTCGCGCCCCTTGGCGTTACTCCGATGCTGACAACCTGGTCACGCTGGGCAAGGCCGCGCTCGGGATGGGGATGGATGCCCGAACTGTTCTGGAGAAGTTCTACGATCGAGCCTTGAAGATGCACCCCGATCATCGGGATGCCACGCTCGCCAGCGGAGAACTGGCTCTTTTGAAGCAGGACTTTGGACTTGCGGCAGATCTCTTTCAGGCTGCAATTAAAAAATATCCTGGTGATGCCGACATGCATTTCGGTCTGGCGCGAAGTCTCGAAAAGAGCGAACCTGCCCTGTCAGCACACGCGTTGTCCATGACGTTCAAAAACAATCAACGTCATATTCCAGGGTTTCTCTACCGCGCCGAAGATGCAATCGACTCCGAACAATACGATGAAGCGCTACGACTGCTCGATAAAGTGTTGGCGATCAACTCGAAAAATCCGGCAGCGTGGGCTTATCGCTCTGTAATCGCTCATCTGAAGAACGATCATCGCGGCGAGAATTTCTTCCGCGATGGGGCGTTGTCGACGTGGAACAAGAATCCATTGGTCGACTACCTGATCGGTCACAAGTTGTCTCAAAAATACCGCTTCGCAGAAGGGGCAGCACACCAGCGTCAGTCTTTGGGATTCGCGATCGATTACGGTCCAGCCAGAGTTCAACTGACGCAAGATTTGTTGAGGCTGGGCCGCGATGAAGAAGGATGGAAGCTTTGCGAACAAGCTCATAATGCCGATGCTTACGACGTTCAACTTTTCAATCTGATGCAGTTGCATGACGAACTGTCGAAGTACCGCACCATTGAATCGGGGTCGTTCCTGATTCGTATGGAAGCGAAAGAGTCCGAGATTTACGGCGCGGCCGTTGTGGATTTGTTGACGCGAGCCAAGCAGCAGCTTTGCGATAAGTACGGACTGGAATTGAAAGGCCGCGTCACTGTCGAAATCTTCCCGGATCCGAATGACTTTGCGGTCCGAACGTTTGGTATGCCGGGAGCGTCGGGGTACCTCGGCGTTTGTTTTGGTCGAGTCATCACGGCTAACAGTCCCGCTTCTCAAAAGGACAATCCTTCGAACTGGCAGGCGGTCCTGTGGCATGAGTTCTGTCATGTGGTCACGCTGGAGCTGACCCAGAATCGAATGCCGCGTTGGTTGAGTGAAGGGATTTCAGTCTACGAAGAGCGGCTGGCGCATCCCACCTGGGGTCAGCGGATGACCGCATCCAATCGACAACGGATTCTGAACGGCCGAATGATCCCGATTCGCGAATTGAGTGGAGCGTTCCTGCACCCGGAAACACCGGCCGATTTGAACTTCGCCTATTTCCAATCATCGCTAGTCGTCCAGAATTTCATCGAACGATATGGCATCGACAAGTTGAAGCTTGTGCTGGCGGAGTTGGCGACGGGACTACCGATCGATCCTGCTCTTGAACGGCATCTGGCAAGCCTTGAGCAACTGGACGAAGAGTTCCGCGACTATGCCGTGCAACTCGCGAGAGACTTAGCACCCGACTTGGATTGGGAGAAGCACGATCTCTCCGCGATTCGCGATGATGATGATCCCGAGCGACTGCAGCGTTGGGTGGCAGACCATCCCACCAGCCTGCAGGGTCTGACGTTGTTGTCAGCGCAGCTCGTCGAACGACGCGAGTTTGAAAAAGCGAAGCCTTATCTACAGAAGCTGATCGAGCTCTTTCCCGAGCAAGTCGGCGGCGATTGTCCTTATGAATTGCTGGCCACGGTCTATCGCGAGTTGAAAGAGACCGCGAACGAACGGGAGATCCTTCAGCAGTATGCAGTCCGGACAGACTCCGCTGTGCCGTCGCTGCTGCGTCTAATTGAGTTGCAGTCTGCTGAGAACGACTGGGCCGGTGTGAAGCAGACTGGCCAACAATTGTTGGCGATCAATCCGTTGCTGCCGCAGTCCCAGCAGGCTCGAGCCGCCGCCGCAGAGCACCTTCAGGAACCACGGGAAGCGATCCCCGCCCTGAAGGCCTTGTTGATGATGGACCCAGATGATCCTGCCGAGCTCAATTTCCGCTTAGCAAATTTGTTGTTTGAGGTCGAGGATCCGGGGGCGAAGAATCACGTGCTGGCGGCATTAGAGGTGGCGCCACGATATCGAGAAGCTCAAAAGCTGTTGCTGAAAATCGTGCGCAAAGAGAAGAAATAACGCAGGGCTGCGAAT
>DASYEA010000312.1:0-2362 GCA_036499265.1 Schlesneria sp.
GAGCGGCGTCACCAGGGCCGCAGACTGCTTACCGATCAAGTGCTGCATCGCAGGGAATACCGCGGGCCGCGAATCGTTGTAGGCGACTTCAATGAGTGGACCCGCGGCCTTACATCGCGCATGATGGGCGACGCTTTCGAAGAGATCAAGCCTGGTAAGTTCCTGCGCTACTCACGCACCTATCCGGGAATTCTCCCAATCCTCCATCTCGATCACTTTTACTTCGACAAGCAACTCACCTTGCGGAGCTTTCGCTTGTACCGCAGTCGAACCGCGCTTATCGCGTCTGATCACCTGCCAATTGTGGCTGAGTTCGAAGTCAACATATAGCGGCTTTCTTTTGCTGTCGTTTACTTTCTTATGGAAAGCTAACGACAGGTTTGATAAAGTCGGAAATCACGATTTCATTCCATGCGAAGTCAATTCTCATTACCAATCGTTTTCGCAGCGGCACTGTTTCTAGCGTCTTCCCAGCAGATGTTAGGCGTCGATCAATCGCCGGTCTTCTTTCATACTCAAAGTTCCGACGAATGGGTGGCGCACTCAATTCATGTTCAGCGGACTTATAAGCGGGTGCTCGTCGTGGACGCATCGGACAGATCTCCCAAGCGCCTGAAAATCTCCGCTCTTGACTTGAATTCCCGAACCGATGTGGACGGTTCTGCGCGTGAGTACAAGGTATTCGCATCCTTCAAAACGCTCCAGGATGCAGCGGACGCCGCTCAAGGTGGAGACCTGATCGCAGTTATGCCGGGACACTACGCCGGATTCGTGCTCGAGGAAAAGCCCAGCGCCGAAGACAACCGCTACATTCACTTCAAAGCGATGGGCGAACCTGGCGATGTAGTGATCGATCAGCCCTCGCGAAATCCTGATTGGATGATTCTGTTGCGCGCTACTCACCACGTGATCGTGCAGGGCTTCAACATTGCGGGAAGCAATGGTCCTCGAATCGAGCCTTCAGGCCCTCGCGCAGGAATCATGCTCGATGGCGACTTCAGCAAAACGGGCAAGCAGACGCATCATGTGGTCATCGTCGGCAACTTCTCTCACAACCATCGCAAGTGGGGACTTCATACCCGCGACACGCATACTGTTCTGATGCAGGACAACCTGTTCGCCCGGTCTGCGGTGGAGCATTCGGCCTACGTCAGCGACGGCTCCGACAATTACGTGATTCGCCGCAACGTTTTCTTTGGCAGTGCCAGCGGCGGGCTGCAATGCAATCTCGATTCGGTGAGTTCGTTTCACGATTTGATCAAGAATCCAGAACTGAAGGACTATCCAAAAGAGCAACCCACGCGGGAGTGGGCAGTTGGTTTGATGAAACTGGCGACCGAAAAATTCGGCGAGAACAACTTCCCCGACGGCCGCGGTACCAATTTCATCATTGAAGACAACGTGATGAATGAGAATGGAAAAGTTGGCGGAGGCTCATTGAACCTTGCTGGACTGCAGGATTCTCTCATTCAGAACAATCTGATCTACGACAATCTAAACCACGGAATCGCACAATGGAATGACCAGAATCCCTACGACCAGGCTTATGTTGAACCCGGGCCGCAATCGCCCGATCAGGTAAGAGGTCCCGACGATCTTCCGCTCTGGGGATGTCACGGCAATATCGTCCGCAATAATACCGTGCTCATGAACAACCATGACCGCGCGGCAATGCAGGCACGGAACGGAAGCTGGGGCACGAAGATGCGCAACAACATCTTCATCAACGATCAGGCGAACTCGATTGAGATCTACGACACCAGCATCTACCGCTTGGACGCGAGCTTTAACGTTGCCAATATCATCAGTTATCACGGAAGTGCCGGCGACGACCGCGTAAAAGAAATGCCGAGCAGCTTGAAATCGCTCGCGACGCAATTGCCGGAAGGCCCGAACACGATCAGCGGCATTACGCAGGAAAGAGCTGCAAAAGAATTTGTTCGTTACAGCAATGAACCATGGGTCATTATCGAAGGCAAGTGGTGGCGGCTGAATCCAAATCGTCCAGACTTCCGGCCGCGAGCCGATTCGAAGCTCTTCTCCAATTGGGGCGACGCCAAAGACATCCCCGCGCGAGACCTTGCCGGAAATCAACGAAACGGCGCTTCCATCGGCGCGTTTGCGCCTACCGCGAGTGACGCGAAATGAAGTGCGCTTTTGGAGCAGTTCTGTTTATAGCCTCGCTGCCGGCACTGGCTTCTGACGTTCCGCCGCCCGAAGCGTTCCGCGTTCTGCCGCCTGCAGTGAGTCAGGGACCGACGATAACCGACTATCTGCGATATCAAACGGAAATGGCTTGGCGCGAAGACGACCAGCGCCGCAAGGTTTGGGAAAGCATTCGTACCGAGCAGGACCTGAGACG
>DASYEA010000313.1:0-2019 GCA_036499265.1 Schlesneria sp.
GTGGGAGATGTATGACTGCCCCGGCTATGCCGCCAATCTGGCTCATCTCCCCACGATCGCCTACAGCGGCGAAATTGATAGCCAGAAACAGGCTGCGGACATCATGGCCGCTGCCTTCGAACGCGAAGGGATGAAGCTGCCACATATCATCGGTCCCAAGACCGCTCACAGTATTCATCCCGAATCCAAGAAGGAGATCGAGGCGAAGCTGGCGGAATGGGCCGTGAAAGGGATTGATCATTCGCCAACAAGTCTGCAATTCGTGACTTTTACGCTTAGCTACAACCGTATGCATTGGCTGACCGTGGACGAGTTGAAAGAGCATTGGGAAGAAGCTCGCGTTACAGCGAAGCCCGTTAACGATGAACTTGCTGTGCAAACAAAGAACGTGTCGGCACTGACATTACAGCCACCCAAGGGATCGCCACAAAAGATTCGCCTGGATGGAGGTACTCTGCTCGAACTCCCGACGGATGGATCACAGAGTTCTTTCGTGCTGACGGACAAGGGATGGCAGGTCGGCGATATCACAGCCCATCACCGCCAATCGCTCGGCAAGAACTCTCCCGAGAGACTGGAGTTCGGAATCGTTGCCACCACTCGCCACGACCAGGCCTTGATCGACCAGGCAATGAAGTTGCCCAACGATATCAATGAATTAAGCAGCAAATCCGGCGATGAAAAGGTGATTGTTGCGGCCTGGCATGAACTGGCCGACAAGAAGGACCCGGAACGCGAATTCCCAAACGTCGGATTCCGATCGGTACCACGCCGGGATAGCGACGGCAAAGAAGTCCAGGTGCCACAGCTTTTGATCAAACATGATCCGCCAAGCCGCGCTGTGACTGGGGCCTATCTGACCAATGCACGAGCCACCACTGACAATAATGGTGCCGGGGCAGTCGCCTTCACGTTCAATGCCCGTGGTGCCACTCTGTTTCACAATCTGACCAGCGACAACCTTCCGAACAAGACTGACGGAGCCGCGCGACAACTGGCGATTTTGCTGGATGGCAAGATCCAATCGGCACCAGTGATTCGTGATGTCATTAGTTCTACCGTTCAGATTACCGGGAACTTCAAGAAGGCCGATATCGACAGTCTGGTCACCGTGTTGAACGCCGGCCAACGGAAAGGTCTGCATAAGAAGCACGGTCTGCAAGGCCCGATCGACGACGCGTTTCTCGATTCGTTCGTGTTCGTCAAACCGAGCGGTCAATGCCGCAGTGACGCAGTCGACAAGTGGGTGCATTCCGAATTCGATCACGCGGTGACTCAATGGCGACAGCAGATGCGTGGTGACGCGATCGTGAAATCGGATAGCGAGATCACCGAACAGGACATCGCTTCATCGAACCTCGTATTGTGGGGTGATGCCCTGTCCAACAAAGTTTTGGCGGAAATCGCGGACAGACTTCCAATCCGCTGGACCGAAAAATCCGTTGTCGCAGGAGACCGATCATTCGACGGTGCCAACCATGCGTTGATTGCGATTTATCCAAATCCTCTTAATCCCGAGAAGTACATCGTGTTGAACAGCAGCTTTACCTATCGCGAATACGATTACTTGAATAATGCTCGCCAGACACCGAAGCTGCCCGATTGGGTGATCGTCGACGTGCGGACGCCTGGCAACAGCCGCTTTCCAGGCAAGATCGTCGCAGCCGACTTCTTCGATGAAGGCTGGCAGTTGAAGCCAGCGAAGACAAGATAGAAGGTCACTTCCTTGGCACAGGGGACATAAGGGGTGCAGTCGACAGTTAGTGGTCAAGCAAGGCCTGGAATCGCGTAGAGAGCCACGGTTTTGGAGCATAGCCCGGATTATTCATGAATGGCCAATGAAATGACCTCCGAGTGCGTAGAAGTGTTTACTGACAGGACACTTACACACAACAAGGAGGTCGAAGATGAGTTTACAGGGTGTTTTGCCGTTTGTCTTTGATTTGAAGGCCAAAAAGCCGATTGAATTTGAGGTCTCGACGGCACAGATGACCAGTGATGCGGGGCTGCTTCCGATCG
>DASYEA010000314.1:0-4063 GCA_036499265.1 Schlesneria sp.
AGTCAAGGAATTATCGATTTGCGGCCTGGGTGCCGTTCGGTCTCGATTTGAGACCGCCCCGCTGACGATCAAGCGGCTGTTTTTTACGCAGGAGATGGCTCCGCAGATCGGTGACATTTGCCATGCGCTCGCCGAGGCACGTCATGCCTACCGATGTGTGGAAGAGGAAGACCTGGAGCGCATCTCGGGATCGGTCCATCATGGCGGGATCGTCGCCGTCGTCGAACGAGCACCGTTTAAGCCGCCGCAGTTGGAACAGGTTCGCGACTGGGCCTCGCACGGTGAACCCTTGCTCATCCTGGACTGCATCGGCAACCCCCATAATCTGGGGGCGATCGTGCGAACCGCCGCGTTCTTCGGAGTTTCCAAGCTGGTCCTTGCCGATCATCCACTGGCGGCACTGCCCACAGACGCCACCTACCGGGTCGCTGCCGGTGGGTTGGAACACATGGAAGTCTTCGTCGTGACCTATATGAATCTTTTTCTGCATGATATCCGGGCCTTCTACGAAGTGATCGGGGCCGCGACCGACGGCGGCGATCCGCGACTCGGAAGTACCTCCAGAAAGCCGGTCGCACTCGTGCTGGGCAATGAAGAAGAAGGGCTGGCAAATGAAGTCGCCGCGGAATGTGATCGCCTGGTCACAATCCCTGGCTGCGGTCGCGTGGAGTCATTGAATGTAGCCGCCGCCGCGGCCGTCCTGCTATGGGAATGTGCCCGCAGCAAAGCGTCCAAGTAGATCATAGCAACGGGAGTACGGCCCCAAAGTTTTCGGCGGGCAAGCGACGCGTTATCCTGCGGGCATCGCTCGGTCTACTCCCTAATCAGAACACGGTTCGCGAAGGATCTCGTCATGAGTGCCGAAGCACGCATTGCCGAATTGAAGCTCGAATTCCCGCCCGCTCCGAAGCCGGGCGGAATTTATCATCCCGTTGTGATCGCCGGCAATCTGGCCTATGTCTCTGGCCACGGCCCGATGAGGACCGACGGTTCGATGATTACAGGGAAAGTCGGAGCGACAATGAATGAGGCCGAAGCGCAACTGGCCGCTCGTCAGGTGGGTTTGACCATGCTGGCCACGCTGAAACGCGAACTCGGCAGCCTCGATCGAATCGAGCGTCTGATCAAAACGCTGGGCATGGTGAATGCCACTCCCGAGTTTGGAACGCACCCTCAAGTGATCAACGGGTTCAGCAACCTGATGGTCGAGATCTGGGGTGAGGCCAACGGCAAGGGAGCCCGTAGTGCCGTCGGCATGGGATCGCTACCGGGGAATATCGCTGTGGAGGTCGAAGCGATTTTTGAATTGAAGCCGTAGTTGTCACTGGCCGAAGGCGCGGTTAATCGACTTCAGCATCGATTGCTCAAGCGCTTCGTCGCGGCCTTTGGAGACCCAACCCGAGGGGGTCGCCTGGCCCACCACGGCGTTCAGATCACGAGCCAGAATGTTGTCGTCCAGGAATGTGGCCGCCCCTTGCAGGTTGGCCGCCTTGGCAACGTCTTCCAGCTCCTTGTGAGCCTCCACACCAACCATATAACCCCCTTCGACTGGAGTCAGGCTGATATACGCTTTGCGACGAATCGACTGCAGTGTGCTCTCTAGCCGATTCGCGGTGCCGACCGAGTCGCCGTGCCAAGGCTCCAGGACACTGGCCCCGGTCTTATAACGCGTCTCCAGGACACCACCCAGCTTGTTTTCGCGTTCGATCTCAAACAGGTAGTCGTGAACGACATCGACTGTGCGTTCCCAAGCTTCATCGGGATTGTTGGCCCGGACGAAGACGGGATTTGTGACCGGCGGTGCGAAGGTCTGCATCGTCGCGCAACCGTTCGCTGCGGCGATCAAAATCGCCGTCGTCAACATCAGCAAGGTACGAGTTAGCAGACGAAGCATAGTGCTCACACGAATTGATCTTGTCCTGGGGTCAGCCTGAATGAATCGGCCGGACCTTCGGACAGGCGCATGAGCGTAATGTGACAGCGAATGCGAAATCGCTCAAGACTGATTCTGGTTCGCCGCAAACTGCTTGTTGGTAGTTACTTGCGGATGGCCCATAGGTGCTGGAAGGTTCGCATGTAAATCGTGCCGTTCGAGATCGCGGGCGATGACGACTGGTCTTCTTCCAGGTCGTTGACGGCCAGGACTTTGAATTCTCGACCCGCTTGAATGACGTGGACCTTGCCATCGCGAGCGGTCAGGTAGAGCTTGCCATCGCCGTAAACTGGAGAGGCCCGATGGCGCATGCGGTGCGTGGCTTGGGTGTAGACTTCCTTGCCGGTCTTGGCTTCCAGCACGGTCAGGTTGCCGTTCTCCATGCACAGGTAAACCAGGTCATCGACAATGACGGGCGTGGGAACGTCGGGGGTCTTCTTCCAGGTCCACAGGTGCTTGCCCGCTTCGTTGGTGATATCCCCTTTTCCATCCCCCTTGATCGCGAGGATGGGGTGTCCCTTTGCGGACGGAGCGATGATCAGGCCGGGGACCGAAACGGGCGAGGCAACGAATCGCAAGGTGGGGTCGTAACGCAGCGAAGGATCGTCGCGACGGTTCAAGCCGCCGCAGCGCCAGACTTCGTGACCGTCCTTCAGGTCATGCGCAACGATGAAGTCGGCTCCGTGAGTCAGCAGCAGCTTCGTCGCGCCGTCGTGGTACATCATCGCCGACGCGTAGGAGTGTTCATTCTCGGCTTCGGCGTCACTCGGTCGATCTGCTTTCCAGACTTCTTTTCCACTGGCTCCGTCCAACGCCACGACGCATGCTTCGCGGGTCTTGGGATTTCCTTCTCCATGAATCAACTGGAAGTACAGCACCCCTTCATCCAGGACGGGGGACGAACTCATGCCGAACTGAATGCTGAACTTGCCGTAGCGGTCCTGCAGATTTGTTTTCCAGATCTCATCGCCGCCCATCGAATAACAGGCTAGTGTCCCGTCGCCCATGAATGCCCAGACGTGCTGCCCATCGGTCACTGGCGAAGGTGATGCGGAATTCCCTTCGTCTCCACGTGCCGTCTTGTTCCCGCTGGAAACCGCTTTCTGCCAGACTTGTTTGCCGTTCGTATCGACAGCAATCAACAACAAGTCACCCGCTTCATTGACTGATGTTAGAAAGATCCGATCTCCCCAGACGATGGGAGATGCTCCTGCCGAACCGGGCAGCGCCAACTTCCAGGCGACATTGTGAGTGGGACTCCATTCGACCGGCAAATTCTTTTCCGAGCTGATCCCATTGCCAGCAGGGCCCCGCCAACCCGGCCAGTTCTCGGCGAACAGTGTTCCGGAGATAGAAAGGGCAATCGCAAGCGTCGCACTATGGCGTAGAGCTGGAAACATGACAGAGAGTCCTCACACGGGCGGGAGTATGCATCGGCAGAGTTCGTTCAGTGTGCCCGGAGTTGCTGCGGTCGTCAATCAATATCGATTCCGCGACGTTCGGTTCGTGCGCAGTCTCGAAGACGCGGAGTTGTCATGCGAAATATGCTAAAACGCTACTAAAGTGGGTCAGCACAGTGTTGTATAATGGATTGCCAGTGGCGTCTCGGATGCGAGTTGTATTTACTTAAAGTGTCGTTATTTTTACGCACGTATCTTAATCGGTCGATTATATGTTGACGTTGTTCGATTGTGGGTATAATATGGTTCTAAATGACTCTATTACGGGTTGTTTGAAAATAGTTCATGGTGGGTTGGGCGGTCACTCGCGGCGGCGTGCAGCGAAGCGGCCCTGCGGGCAACAATCATTACAAAAACCTAGTGATTGATCTGAGCTGTCGCCAAGGAGGGCTACGCGGGATGCTGGAAGCCACAGGGCGCCTACTGCTGAAATGTCACTTGAGTCCCGGTGACGTGGTGATGCTGACTGCCGCGGTTCGTGATCTGCATCGCGCCCATCCCGGCAAGTTTCTCACGGCGATCGAGACCACGGCCGGCGAATTGTGGGAGCACAATCCACTCATCTCCACGTTCGATTCGGCCACGACTTCCGTGCGTACGATCGAGATGCACTATCCCTTGATCAACCAGAGCAACACAACGCCCTACCACTTCGTTCATGGTTTCGCGC
>DASYEA010000315.1:0-1787 GCA_036499265.1 Schlesneria sp.
AGGTTCGCGCGAGCTTCTGGGTCACTGCTGTCACCAGACACGACCAACGGTGCATAGTTAGGCCCGAGAAAGCCTGGACCGCCCACGTTTCCGAATCGGAATTGCGACACGCTAATATAGTGCGGCAGATCGCTCGACTCGTCGCCCAATTCCTTGGCAAACAGTGAACCGAGGCTCGGATAGTTTACACCTTCTTGGCCAGGCCGATGCCCGGTCAGCATCAAGCGTGTGGCCCGATCATGATCGCCTTCCTGGGTCGTCAGACTGCGGATGATCGCAAGATCCTTCATCTGCTTGGCGACTCCCGGCAGATGCTCGCTGATCTGAATACCGGGGACAGCGGTGTCGATCGCCTTGAACGGTCCGCCGTTCGGATTGCCAACCTTCAGATCGAACGTATCAGTCTGAGTGGGACCGCCTGCCATCCACAGCAGGATAAATGATTTGTGCCGACCCTTTTCCGCGACTTCAGCCGCATGAGCCAGTTTAGGCAACCAGCCGGAATACGACATGCCAAAGGCGCTGGCAAGGGAGAGTCGCACGAAGTCTCGACGCGAATAGTCGAACATAACATTCTCCGAAAAGCGAAATCTCAATCACCAGAGCCCGATAATGGGTAGCCGATCGTGCCAAGAAATTAAGGCTTGATGATCGACATTATTTCCAACATGTCATTTCAATCCTGATGGATCATTCGACAGCGGCGAGGCGCGAACCATTCAGATCAATCAAACGGCCGCATGTTTTGATCTTCGCAGTCTACCAATTTCATTTTTCCAACACGAATTCCGGACTGTTCAGCAACCCCCAAAAGATTTCTGAATATGCCTGATTTTGCTGCTCGCCTGGGGGTTGCTTCTGAACGTGCTTCAGCAAGAACTGCTTCTCTTCCGGTCGTGGGTGCCGACTGAATGTAGCCAGATACAAGGCCGTCAGCTTTGCTTCGACATCCAAGAACGGTGCGTCAAGTACACCTCGAAGCGTGCGGCTTGTCTCGAGATCCGTCGCTTCGGTGGTCAAGCGTCCGTTCATTAACAGCAGTGCTTGAGGAATTCCGGCGCGGTACTCATCCGGACTGTTGGAGGCCGCCTCATTCATGCGTGCGATCAATTGAGCTCGCAGTCCGTTGAATCGGGCGCTTCCGTCGACCCGGGCGATCGGCAGCGCCAAAGCTTGCTCGAGCGAATTAAAGACCTGTTCGGGCGTTAGCGTCTTGATCGGCCTCAAGCCCGGTGATGGTTCACTGTCGACCTCCTTCAGTGGTACGCACTCTCGTTGATACAACTGGCTTTTGGTGATACCGGAAATCAACCACCGCAGATCGAAATCGGCGTCAACGAACTTTCTTGCCAATTCATCCAGGACACGGCGTTCGGCGGGTGAAGCCTTGTCGAGATCATCAACAGAGTCGGTAATTCCAGCGCCGATCAAGTGCTGCCAGACGCGGTTTACGACCGTTGCCGCAAATTGCGAGTTGTTTTCGGCGACCATCCAGTCGGCGAGTGTTTCTCGCGCCGATTTTCCACTCGCAACTTTCGCCTCCCCTCCCCCCAGAAACACAGCGGCATAATCTCGACCGCCGTTCGGGGATCGAATGCTGGCTAGCGACGAATCGTCAATCCCACCGTTTTTGACTCCCGAAAAGAAGGCCGCCATTCCCCAGAAATCCTGTTGCTTCCAATCGGCAAACGGGTGATCGTGACACTCCGCGCACCCGATGCGAACGCCAAGAAAGATGCGCGAAACCGAACTCGCCGCCGACTCTGGCTTGCCACCGACCGCTTGAA
>DASYEA010000316.1:0-1657 GCA_036499265.1 Schlesneria sp.
ACAGGTTGACTACGAGATCCTGCGGGACCGCCTGACGCTGGAGTTGTTCCTGGATGAAACCGAGCGGCCCTATGAGACCGATCCTCGACTGTACACAAGCTTCGCGACGGACAGCGTCTATCAGTTATTGACGCAATCGACGCTCCCTAAAGAAACGAACATCACGAATGCGATCGCTCGAGCGAAACTCGTACCTCAACGATTGGCGGCCGCGCGACAGAATCTTCGCAGTCCGCCGCGAGTTTTAACCGAGACTGCGATCCGGCAGAACAAAGGGGCCATTGCTTTTTATCAGTCTGAACTGTTCCAGATGATTGGTGAGACCCCGCAACAGGCGGCTCTCCAGGCGGCTGCGGCAGGTGTGGTGGTCGCCTTGCAGGAACATCAGAAATTCCTGGAAGAGGATCTGCTGCTCAGATCGGGCGGGGAATGGAAGATCGGGAAGAAACGTTTCTATCGCAAGTTAGAAATGGTGCTTGATGCCGGTGTGACGGCCGATGAGGTCTTGTCGATTGCCGAGAGCACCTTTGTCCAAGTACATCGAGACATGCTGCTGATCGCCCGGCAACTTTGGGGACGCTACTTTCCCAAGGAGGCGTTGCCGCCTGACGACGAGGCTGGCCGGCACGAAACGATTGAGCGGGTCATTCATCAGATCGGCCTCGATCATAGCAAGCCGGAGGAACTTGGTCCCGACGCCCGCGCCACGGTGGCTCGATTGAAGCAGTTCATCTCGGATCACGATCTGGGGCGGCTGCCAGAACCCGACCGTTGCCAGATCATCGAGATGCCAGAGTTCCAGCGCGGCAACAGTGTCGCGTTTCTGAATTCGGCACCAGCTCTCGATACAAAAGCGTCCAGTATTTATGCGATCAGCCCGCCACCGAAAGACTGGGATGCATCGCGAGTGGCCAGTTTTCTCGGTGAATACAACCGCCATATGCTGCAGATTCTGACCATTCATGAGGCCTATCCAGGGCACTACGTGCAGCTCGAATATGCCAACGCACATCCGTCGTTGATTCGCCGCGTTCTGGGCTCGGGCGTTTATGCAGAAGGCTGGGCGAACTATTGCGAACAGATGATGCTTGACCAGGGGTACGGCGATGGGGACCTCGCGTTGCGAATGATGCAACTCAAGTTTCTGTTACGAAGCGTCGCGAATTCAATCCTCGATCACAAAATGCATTGCACGGACATGACCGATGACGAAGCACAACGGTTCCTGACTCAGCAAGCATTTCAAGGGGATGGAGAGGCGAAACTGAAGGTGATTCGCTCCAAGCAGTCATCCTGTCAACTGTCGACTTACTTCGTCGGTCGCACGGCGTTCATGAAATTGAGACAGCAAATTCAGCGAGAACAGGGCAGTGAATTCAATCTCGGACGCTATCACGAGGCCGTGATGCAACAAGCCTCGGTGCCTGTGAAATACTTGCCCGAGCTGGTTCGATTGCGATTGAAACAACCCCGATAAGTGAACTACTTGGGGGGAGTGAACAACAGGCGTTGCGCAGCAACCGTTTGTTCCTGCTCCCTCTGAGAGAGGGTTAAGGTAGAGAGCGCGTTCAAACTCCTGCTGATTGATTGGGCGACACTCGTAACTCCCAAGAAAGTGACGCCCCTACCCCCAACGCCGTGAGGGATTTTCAAACGT
>DASYEA010000317.1:0-15663 GCA_036499265.1 Schlesneria sp.
GCGCACAATGCCGCAGGCGGTCCCAGGATCCGCTTCGACAACGGCCGCATGACCTGACGACCATCGCTCGCTTCACTCACAATCCTAACTCAAACCTCACCCGAGACGTGAAAAACTGACAGCCTCGGAGCGAGAAGGCTACTTATGCGGCACACGAAGTGTGCCTTCTACTTTGAATTACTTTTCGAGTGAGACGCACACCAGTTCTTTATCGTTGCGTGCGAAGCAGCACTTGTTTGCGTAGGCGGGAGCGGACCAGACGACTTCGCGGCCGAAGCATTCGCCGGTGGGTTCCAGCACGTGGAAGCGACTGATTTCGTCGTACTTGCTGGCGCTGAGCTTGGCGAGGATCAGGTCGCCTGTTTCGCTGAACAGGAAGTATTTGTCTTCGTTGCGAACGATGAAGGCTGTTCCATGTCCACCGCGGCGGGTGTTTGTCGTGGGGGCGAAGGTGTCCCACAGGCGATCGCCCGAATCGAGCTTCACCGCGCGAAACTGACCTGACATGCAATCGGCTCCGTAGATGATCCCATCATCATCGATCACGGGAGTCGTGTTGGCGGCAAAGACAGCCGTCTTGGGAGTGGCACGCCAGACAACTTCCGCTGCAGGTTCGCTGTCTTTCAGTTTGAAGACGGCGGCGACTGACCCGATACCGCTGACGAACAGCAGGTTGCCGTGATGCTGAGGAACGGCGATCGACATGCCATAGTTCGGCTTGATCGCTTGCGTCCAGTAGACCTTGCCCGTGTCGGGGTCGAGGCTGTTCAGGTTATCGGCGCTCCAGATGATCAATTGGCGTTTGCCACCCGCTTCGATGATCGAAGGAGGACAGTACCCGGGTTCACTAGCGGAGAGAGCTCGCCAGAGTTCTTTGCCGGTGTCCTTGTCGAAGGCCACCGCGACGCTACCTTCGCCACCCGCCAGGCAGATCAGCTTTTTGCCGTCGACCATGGGTGCGGCACAGAAGCCCCAGATCGGGGCGTCGATTCTGTATTCCTTTTTGAAATCTTTCGACCAGACCGGCTTGCCATCTTTTTCATTGAGGCACAACAGCAGGCCTTCCGCACCCAGCGTGTAGACCTTACCGTCGGCGATCGTCGGGGTGGCTCGCGGTCCCGAGGGATACGAAATCTTGTAGGTGACCTTGTCGGTGTGTTCCCAGATTGGCTTGCCGTCGTTGGCATTCAAGCAGAGGACTCGTTCGGTGCCCTTGAGCTCGCGGCGTTCGTTGGGACTGTTGGACACATCGCCCGATTCGCGGACATAGTCGGTGATGTAGACGCGATCGCCGACGACCGCCGGTCCCGCATAGCCCAGGCTAACGGGGACTCGCCATTTCACTTTCAGCCCCGATTCGGGGAATTTGTCGACGATTCCCTTTTCGTGCCAGACGCTGTCGCGAGTAGGGCCGAGCCATTGCGGCCAATCGTCAGCTCGGACGACTCCATTGATCGCAACGATAACCAAACAGCATGACAACAGACGGTGCATGGCAATACGACTCCATCCAGGCGGGGCTCAGGCAATAGCGAGGTGGTGTATCGTAGCGACTTAGGTTTGAGTTCCGCGAGTGTTCATTGAATGGGCATCAACGATCAGAAATGCGAGAGAATGTGTCAGAGGTCTTTCCAGAGTAGAAGGCACGCTCCGCGTGCCGTTTTCAGCACACGGAGTGTGCTGTCTACCTTGAAGAGGCGAGGTCCTCAATGGATCCGCAACAATATCGAAGTCATCTCTTTGTTGATCGAACGCTACGAGACTCAGCGACTCGGCAGTAGCCTCGCCGCCTCGCTCCCCCAAGAGACACGGCACACGGAGTGTGCCTTCTACTTTGAAGAGGCGAGCTTCTAAGCTACTCAATCGATTCGAGTCGGCAGACCGTGTCGGACCATGATTTCGGACCCTTCGGCGACGAAGGCCGATGTGGGAGGACGACTGAGCAGATCGACGAAGTCCGTACCATAGAGCATCGCGACATCACCAGTGAAGCGGGTTTGATCGGCGTGCCAGACTCGCCAGGAAGGGTGTTCCACCTGGTACTCTAGCGTGGAACCATCGCGCTGCGCGGCGTAGCCCCAGTAGTGTTCGGTGATGAATTCGGCTTCGGATCCGGTTGCAAGCGGAATCGGTTCACCGCTGATCTGGGCGAAGAGTTCATGCCAGCGATTGGCCCATTTCCATGAGTAACTGACGGATCCTTGGTGGCCGTTTGTCGCGGTCGGCAGATCGATCACGCTCTTCATCAGCAGGGCGACGTATTGCTCGTTGTAGGCCCAGCGAGCCACCAGCGCGATCGCCAGGCGGGGGACGATCTCTTTTACGAAGACGACTCCACGTCGCCATTCGTTGCCTGATTTGTGTCGCACGTAAAACCGCAGGTTGACTTCATCGAAGTTGATATGAAACGGGACGCGTCGGCCCAGGACTCGGGTTTCGAGAAAGCGAAATCCGACCAGACTGACGTAGGTCTTGTCGTTCCAGAAGTCGAGCTCCGTCCCCTTGGGGAGACGCTTCTGCAAGATCGCGGGGTCGATTTCGTAGTTCAGCATCACCAGGTTGCGCCACTGCGCGGTCAGGAAGGCGGCGGGGATCAGTGGCATGAATCAGGCCCGAATCACAAGTCCATTCAACTCTGTTGCAGGATCATAGTCGCACCGGAAAGACCTGGACGGCTTTGATCGCAGGACGATCACCCAGTGTGACGCCCAAGCTGGGTGCCCAGTCGGCGACCTGTTGTCGTTTGGAGTCATTCACCGGAACGAACGATGCGGCTTCGGGCAGCGGCAATGCCGGGCCGAGTAAGCCTGCGGTTTGCAGTTTGGCGAAG
The DNA here is from genome assembly GCA_036499265.1 of Schlesneria sp. Classification (GTDB taxonomy): domain Bacteria; phylum Planctomycetota; class Planctomycetia; order Planctomycetales; family Planctomycetaceae; genus Schlesneria. Next base: position 2,831 of record DASYEA010000317.1, read on the forward strand.
GTATCGGGATGAGCGAAGTCCGTATATCCGTAGCTGCCTGGTTCACGATACCTCAGGATTTCGGACCAGTTCACCAGGACGTGCGTGATCCCGCGCTGACGCAGCCACTCGCGAGATTCTCCCAGTGATTTGCCGGCGAAGCACTGTTCGAACAGCGATCGATCGAACACGGTGTTATAGAGGTAGGGGAACTTCGCGTGGAACAATGCGGCCTCGCCGACGCATAGCACCTTGAAGTTCGCTGGCAATCGATCAGCGGCGAATTCGTCGTTCAACCAGCGCTGAGAGGGGGAGACAACGAGTTTCTCGGCGGCTCGCAGGTCAGTTCGCCCCGCATTGAAGCCGCCGATGTTCTGCATGATCCAGATGTTGAACGCCAGGCTGGCCGCGATCAGGACGCCACCGCACCATCGGCCGGGTGTCCGAGTCCAGAGCCAGCTGGCTCCGCAGCCTGCCAACAGAGCGACGACGGGAAACATCGGGACATAGAAGCGGTCGATGTGATGTGTGAACAGGAACCACGTCAGGAACTGCCAGCCGACGAACGCCCAGATCAGCCACACTTTGCGTCGCCAGACCGCGAGTAACGCGATCGGTGCGAAAGCGAACATCAACACGCTGTGCCAATCGTTGTTGGCGACGACATCGGTCAGCTTGACGGGCCAGTCCCAGATCCAGTCGGATAGGCTGGCGTAGTGGCTGGAATGGCCGCGTTTCCATTGTTCGTTCATGGCAGCATCGCGGCCATTGCCCCTGAAGAGAGAGTAGGCGAGTGGAAAGACGGGGTTGCCGGTTTCGAGCGTGTTCTTCAATAGCCACGGCCCGATCGCGACCACAACTCCGACTGTGAATGCGGCCCCTGTCAGAATCAGTCTTCGTAGATCTGCAGTTTTGAGCGAACGACATGCTGTCACGCTGGCGACAAGCAAGCCCACCGGAATGATCACCGAGATCAGCCCCGTGTACTTGCAGGCCATGGCACTGCCCGCGAGGAACCCGCAAACGCCATACAGTGCTACTGGTTGAATCGCCGGGCGTGGTTGATCGCCTGCTGTTGTCTGTGACGCACTTTCTTCAGGCCAGACGATCCGCAGGGCGATCGCGAAGGCAGCGAACAGGTAGTAGGCTAACCCTCCTTCTGCATAGGCGATGATCGAGATTCGATAGACCCATGGCGTTGTCAGCCAGATCAAGGCCGCGAGCCAACCGGCTTGAGCGGAGAACCAACGTCGAGCGGTGGCGTACAGGCCGATCGCGACGAGCGGCGCGAAGCCTGCAATGGTGGCTTGGCCGGCGAGGGCTCCCCAGTTCCAGTCGCCGTACAGAACCATGCCGCTGAGGACTAACATCTCGGTCAGGAAGGGGAAGCTGGTGTAGACATTGTGCGGCAGGCGAGTGATCTGACCCTGCTGAAACCATTCCTTCGGCCCACCGAGGTGGTACTCGATCACATCGAAATCGGTCTGCGGCGACATCGCTCCGAGCAGCATGCAGAATACGAAGGGAGTGACGATACCGATCACGATCCAGGGGAACCACGAAGATTTCTCTGCGTTGCTTGCGGATGCAGCGGTCTCAACGTCTGCGGTGTGGCCGTGTTTTCGATCTAAGACACTGCCATGTCGAGGACTCCAAGTCCGTGGCACCCGAACCAGTTCCAACAGAATGACTGTCAGCAAAACGATCACGAGTGGCCAGCGACTCATCCAGCCGATGAGTCCGAAGCCAAGCGTCAATAGCGACAGTGTCGACAGCCCCAGGCATGCTGCGAAGAACAGGCGTTCGGCTCGATCGAAGATTGAAAAGAGTCGTAACGCTCGCAATTCGAGCCGACCAATGCAGACCGCGGCTGCCCAGATAAAACAGGCAACGGCCAGGAATGGGAGTCGTTGGGTGAGGTTCAGCCACCTCCACGCGAGGGCCGGCGGTTCGGCTGTCGGTGGATCGAGCAGGTCGAGCAGATCGAATGGCAAGGCCGACCAGACCATCCAGCGTTCGGCAGGTCGGTTGTTAGGCAATCCAAAGCTGTAGAACCAGGCGCTGAAGAGCCCCAACCAGACGAGCGCCAGCAGCAGGCGGATCGACCCCTGGTCCACAGTCGCATTGTCAGGCGATTGGATTCGCGCGTTGGTCTCAACAGGAATTCGGCGGCTCACGAAATGGATCCAATCGATGTCTACTGGACGACGGTTTCACGCCTGTTCCGTGGAAGGGATCCATTTCTTGACCGTCGGCATTTCGTGTTCACGCAGCTTCTGCAGCAGACCTTCGGGCTGGTCATCGACAACGAACAATTGACGATGTTCGTCGCGACAGAAGCCGTCCGTGATCGCTCGGTCGATCAGTGCAATCAACGGGTCGAAGAAGCCGGCGATGTTCAACAGCCCGGTCGGTTTGCGATGCAATCCCAACTGTGCCCAGGTCAGCACTTCGAACAGTTCCTCGTACGTGCCCAGTCCGCCGGGGAGGGCGACGAAGGCGTCGGACAGTTCCGACATCAGTGCTTTGCGTTCGTGCATGGTCTCGGTGATTCGCATGTCCGACACACCCTGATGCAACAGTTCACGAGTCGCCAGGAAGCGTGGAATGACACCAATGACATGCCCGTCCGATTTCAGGACGGCATCAGCCACCGCCCCCATCAGCCCGATACTGCCGCCGCCGTAGACGAGTTCGATTCCTTCGCGAGCCAGCGAGGCTCCCATGTTGCCAGCCATCTGGGCATGGATCGGATCGGACCCGGCACTGGAACCGCAGAACACACATAGCCGTTGCAGGTTCAACATCAACTCCTTCACCGATGCGGTCGTACCAAAGTGATCTATTTCCGCCTGAGTCTGCATCCGCTCCTAATGTAGCCAAATTCATCCAAGATTACCTTGTGTGCATCGGGTCCGCTTAGTGACACAGAGGAGCCTACATGCGCCTTGGGTCGGGCTGTTGATGTCGGCTGGCGATGAAAGACGTGCTCGGCCCGTCATTTGCGAATTGGCTTGGGAAGTTCGGGCGTTCGAAGGGAGTGCGCGGTGACTTGTTTGTCGCCATCGCCCGTCAACGTGTCCTACGAATTACCAGGAGAGCATGATGACTGCGAAACGCGGTAGCTGGAAGATGGAACGGGCCAGCGTGCATTTAGCGGGGGCTAGGCGAGCAAAATCGAATAAATACACCAAGAATGATGCGGATGAGCGACCTGCTCCGCACACTCGGACACGAGTTTGGATCGGAGCGTACACTCGAGCCGACGGGCACCGGGTGGAAGGGCACTACCGCAAAGTGAACAACAATATTTCGCAAAGTTGACGATCGGGCCGCTTGACCAATGATCGCGTTGGTCAGCGGCGATGCAAAATACGGATCATGCAAGGAGTGGGGCGCTCACGGGGCAGGAGTGATTTCGCAGTTTGGCAATGCCTTCCGAAGTCTGTCTCGACCCTCAGAGGTTGTTTGCGTGTTGTCGAGCCAAAGGTATTCCAGATTCTTTAGATCTTTGAAGATCTCCAAATCCGCATCAGTTAAGCCGGTCGGGTTGGCGTGGATTCGTCTGAGATAGGGGAGTTTCCTCAACTCCAAGCAGTACTCGCGAGGCAAGTCACTGGGTTCGTTGCTGCCGACCATTTCGATGCGGTGGAAAATTCTCGTCTCGTCGGAGATCCACGCGGGCAAGAACTTGGGACCGTGATACTCCCTCTCGACATCACAGTAGATCGTGGCAAGCCTCTGTTCGATTCGATATTCACGGCGATAGGGAACGATGATGGAGATCATTCCCCACAGCGCCGCCAGCGCTACGCTTCCGATCATCATCCGGCAGAAAGAGGTTTTAAGGTTGTGTGACATGGGCAACTCCTTTCTGCGGGTGCCACAGAATCAAATAGGCAGACATCGCGGTGAGCGGAAAGGCAACGGACCAGAACGGGAACTGCCACACGCCGATTTCTGCCGAGACGAGCGACAAACCGTGGCCGTCACTTGAAGCGGACTGATGTTGCAGTTGAAAGAACGCAAACTGAAAGCCCGCGCCTTGCCAGTTCCAGACGGCCGACCATCCGTCTGTGGAATCGGGAACTTCGCTTGGGCTGTATTGAGTGGCATCCCAAGCGAAACAGAGAAACGTAGGTGCGATTGATTGTCCCGATCCGTTGAATTTCAGCCAACGAATTCCCTGGGGAGAGAGCGTTAGAGAATGCCTTGGCCCTGCTTCTGGAAGGTATTCAAACGTATCGATCATGAGCCGATTTCGAATCCACGCGCCGCAGGCGACCAACGCCATCAGCAGCAGGATGCTGCCTGCTTTTCGTCTCCAGCCTCGAAAGAACTCACGCATGGGGCTGGCTTCTAGTGAGTGATCGCTTTCGAGTGGGTATCAGGATTAGGCAGGCGGAGATGATGACAACAGAAACGGTCTGACATTCATCGAGCAAAGACCGAGGAAGAGAGACAGAGGACGATGAGTAAGGTGGCCAGTGCGAACGTGTAGACGGCACAGAGCGTCGCACCGATGACGGTGAGGATTCGAGGCCAGCCTGTTGATGTTCTGGTTTTGTGGACCGCGGCCATCGAGATGAATGGCGAGAAGGGCAACATCCAGAACGTGACGATGCTGGTGATTGGGAGAATCAATCGGCTGCGGTTGGCGGCACTGGTGTCGATAGTTGGAGCCTCCGATTGTTGAGGGTTTCAAGATCGCGTCGCGTTACCTGGTCGGATGATTCTGACGAAGTGATCGGGCGCGGTGAAGTCCGAGTTGGCAACTCTTCATCACGCGCAGGGCGTTGCCCATGCGGTTAAACGAAGAGAGGTCGAGGCGATCTCCCTGATGCCGACCGGAAGCTCGGTTGACAGAGATTCATTGGCTAAATAAAATGCTGACTAACTTAGTGAGAATTTACTGGCGTCCGGGTCTGATTGACGATAATTCAGCCTGCGGGTTGATGAAGCCTCCGATTCAGTGGCGATCGCGAGCCACAAAGCCAAGTGCGACAGTGATTTACCGAATTTTTACTAAAATATAGCACTGACTGTGTCGTATCTAATTCATTGGAAGTGTGAATGAAACCTGTTTATGCCGTGCTTCTTGTCGCAGTGGCCGCTCTGGTCGGTTGCAACTCCCAGCCTGCCAAGCAGGGGGATGGGACGCCCGCCAAGGGTGGTCAGTCATTTGAACTTCTGAATGTGTCCTACGACCCGACTCGAGAGCTGTGGAAGGATTTTAACGGAGCCTTCGCCGCTCACTACCAGAAGGAATCTGGGAATACGGTCAAGATTAAGCAGTCGCACGGTGCATCGGGCAGTCAGGCCCGTTCAGTGATTGATGGGCTGGAAGCGGACGTTGTTTCACTGGCCCTGTGGAGTGATACCGATCAACTCCGCAAGAAGAGTCTGATCAAGGAAGGCTGGGAGGAAAAGTTCCCGAACCGCAGTCTGCCTTATACGTCGACCATCGTGTTCGTCGTCCGCAAAGGGAATCCGAAGAAGGTCAAGGACTGGTCGGACCTGACCAAGCCTGACGTTGAGATCATCACTCCGAATCCCAAGACTTCGGGCAATGGCAAGCTGGCGTTCCTGGCAGCCTGGGGCAGCGTGGTTTTGAATGGCGGAACGGAAGAGCAAGCCAAAGAGTTCGTGACGCAGCTATACAAACGAGCCCCCACGCTGGAAGCCGGAGCTCGCGGGGCCACGACGACGTTCGCCCAGAAGGGGCAGGGGGATGTCCACCTGACTTGGGAGAATGAGGCTCATCTGGAAGTGGCTGAAGCGAAGGGTGACTTGGAGATTCTTTATCCGACGCTCAGCATCCTCGCCGAACCGCACGTGGCAATTGTCGATGAAAATGTCGATCGCAAGAAAACTCGTGAAGTGGCTGAAGCGTATCTCAATTTTCTCTATACGCCCAACGGCCAAGCGATCATCGCGAAGTACTACTACCGACCTTCGAATGCGGAAGTGCTGGCCAGTCACCGCGATCGTTTTCCCGAATTGAAGCTGTTTGCGATCACGGAGATCGCCAAGGGGTGGGACGACGCTCAAGCGAAGTTCTTCGCCGAGGGGGCATTGTTCGATTCGATCTATCAGTCGAAGTAACAATCGAACACTCAGTTGGCGGGCGCATACTGATCGTGCGCCTGAAGCCTGATTCAAACGATTCACACTCCGCTGACCCGTCGACGGGAGGCACTTCATGTGGTTGTCGAAGTCTCATCGTGTCCTTCCCGGCTTTCATGTGGGCCTGGGATATACGGTCACGATCCTGACCTTGTTGTTGATCTTGCCGCTGGTGGCCTGCTTGTTCAAAGTGGCGACGCTGACGCCATCGCAGTTCATCGCTGCGGTCTGGACGGAGCGAGCTCGCGCCACTTACTTACTGAGCTTTGGCGCGTCACTCGTCGCGGCGGTGATCAACGTGGCCATCGGCCTGCTGTTGGCTTGGGTGCTGGTGCGGTACGAATTTTGGGGACGCCGGTTCCTGGATTCGCTGATTGACCTGCCGTTCGCTTTGCCGACTGCTGTCGCCGGCCTCGTCTTTTCGAGCTTGCTGGTTGATAAGGGCTGGTACGGTCAATACCTGGTTCCGCTGGGAATCAAGGGGGCATACTCGCAACTGGGGATCATCATCGTCCTGGTTTTTGTCGGGTTGCCGTTCGTGGTTCGCACCGTCCAACCCGTGCTGGAGAGCCTGGAAGGCGACACGGAGGAGGCGGCTGCGATGCTGGGGGCGAATCGCTGGCAGACGATGTGGCGAGTACTGTTGCCGGCCTTGCAGCCGAGCTTGATGACCGGCTTCGCGCTGTCGTTCGCCCGCGGTCTGGGTGAATACGGCTCGGTGATCTTTATCTCGGGCAATATGCCGTTCAAGACAGAGATTGCTCCGGTGCTGATTGTGGCTCGACTGGAACAGTTTGCTTATGCGGAAGCGACCGCGATCGCTGTGGTGCTGATGGCGATGTCGCTGGTGTCACTGGCCCTGGTGAACTGGCTGGAACGAAGGAGCCGTCGCTATGCACCCTAGTTCCATGCGAACCAAGAAAACAGCGGGGCGGTTTGTTGCTGATGAACCGTTGTGGCTGCGCGTGCTGCTGATTACAGCGGTGTATCTGATCATCGGCCTGCTGATCCTGGTCCCGATGGCGTATGTCTTCTGGCAGGCATTGGCAGAAGGTTGGGAAGGTCTGGTCAAGAACCTGTGGGAAGACCCAGATACATGGCATTCAATGTGGTTGACGATGACGCTCGCGCCACTCACGGTGGTGCTGAATACGATCTTCGGTTTGGCGGCGGCTTGGACGATTACTCGATTCAAGTTTCCAGGTCGAACATTGCTGGTGACGTTGCTGGATGTGCCATTTGCGATCTCACCGGTCGTGGTCGGGTTGATGCTGGTACTGCTGTTTGGAATGCAGGGTCTGCTTGGTCCGACGTTACGTGAATGGGGGATCAAGGTCATTTTCGCGTGGCCGGGATTGCTGCTGGCGACAGTGTTCGTAACGCTGCCATTCGTCGCTCGCGAACTGATTCCGCTGATGGAATCGCTGGGAAGCGAAGAGGAAACTGCCGCAGTCAGCCTGGGGGCCAATCCCTGGCAACTGTTCTGGCGGATTACGCTGCCGAACATCAAATGGGGTCTGGTCTACGGCATGATTCAATGTCACGCTCGCGCGATCGGCGAGTTTGGCGCGGTCTATGTGGTATCCGGACATATCGCCGGTGAGACGGACACGATGCCGCTACGAGTCGAAAAGCTGTTTCAGGAATACAACAACCCGGGTTCGTTCGCGGTGGCATCTGTGCTGACGTTAATGGCCTTGGCCACCCTGTTCGGCAAGTACCTGCTGGAACAATACATCGCTCGCCAGATGGCGGCGGATCTTGTGGAATAGTTTGCGAATCATCGTCGAAACAATTGCTCGAGAGAGAACGCAATGAGCATCAGTATTTGCAACATCAGCAAGCAATTCGGCGACTTCACCGCATTGAAGGACGTCAGTCTGGAAGTTCCGTCGGGATCGCTTCTGGCGCTGCTGGGACCTTCGGGTTCTGGCAAGACGACGCTGCTGCGAATCATCGCGGGGCTGGAACAAGCGGACTCGGGTCACATCAAGGTGCAGGATGAGGATGTCTCGCAACTGTCGGCTCGTGATCGCGAAGTCGGGTTCGTGTTTCAGCATTACGCGTTGTTCAAGCATATGTCGGTGTTCGAGAACATCGCGTTCGGGATGCGGGTGCGTCATCTGAAGGATGCCGAAGTGCGTCCGCGCGTGAATGAACTGCTGCATCTGGTTCGCCTGGAAGGACTGGGCAATCGCTATCCGTCCGAGCTGTCGGGGGGGCAACGACAACGAGTCGCCCTGGCCCGTGCGTTGGCGGTCAAACCGCGACTGTTGTTACTCGACGAACCGTTCGGGGCACTCGATGCCAAGGTGCGACAAGAGCTGCGAACGTGGCTGCGAAACCTGCACGAAGAGATGCATGTGACGACCGTATTCGTGACGCACGATCAGGAAGAGGCGTTTGAAGTGGCTGACCGTGTCGTCGTGATGAAGCAGGGGCATATCGAGCAGGAGGGAACTCCGCAGGATGTGTTCGATCACCCCGCCACACCGTTCGTGATGGACTTTTTGGGTCACGTCAACGTGTTTCACGGTCGGTTGGAAGCAGGACAGATGCATCTGCCGGGCTTCGCGATGGAATACCCGGATTACCAGCACGCGGTTTCTCGCGATGCCACCGCTTACGTTCGACCGCATGAAGTGGAACTCGATCGGACTCCGCAACTGGAGACCAGCCTGCCCGTTCGCGTCGTGCATGTGAATCCGGCCGGCCCGGTGACTCGTGTGCGATTGGTGTCTGATGCGTTCGGAGCGGCGATCAACGTGGATCTGTCGCCGGGTCGCTATCAAGAATTGGCATTGCGCCCGGGCGATCAGGTCTTTGCGACCCCGAAGCGATTGCGAGTCTTCCTGCCGGACGATTATGTGATTTGATCCGCCGTGATGGTGGTCCTGTCGACATGCTGTCCTGCACGTTCTGCTGAGCTTTTTTGTGAGCGTCCCTATGAGTCTCGAAACGATACTGCAGGCCGACTTGGCTCAACCCGGCGTTCCCGAAGCGACCGTACAGGCGATTTTGCACGCACTGAAGGGGCTGCGTTTCGGGCAGGTGACGGTGATTGTTCAGGATGGGCGCGTGATGCAGATCGATCGGACGGATCGATTTCGATTGCCGGCGGAGTCATCAGCGGAGGCGATGCGACGCGGGTAGGTTTGGGAGGAGAGATTGCAAATTGCGAATTGCAAAATGACAATTGCAAATTTGAAGACGGGAGTCAGAGAGGACCACGAATCATTCGAATCGACACGAATCAGAGAAAAGAGCGTTCTCAGGCAGTCAGGACTATTCGAAAAATTGCCCCATGAACACCTTCCTCCACAGTTGGCGACGAAAGGCGGGTGTAGTCACGCTGACGATGGCGGTGGCATTCACGGGAATGTGGGTTCGCAGTACCGTCGTCCATGATGACATCATTCCACCAACATGGACGGCTCTCGACGTTGGTTTTATCTCGGAAAAACAATCGATCACCTGCCAAACACTAGGGCGAGCTCGTTTCTGTCCGTTGGGAGCTCCGTTGTGGCAAGCAAGTTCTCTTCCCTACCGTCGATCAATCGATCCTGCCATCGTCTGGCAATGGGAATTTGGCGGGTTCCGCTACAATTGTAATTCAGAAATCAGATGTGTTGTGGTCCCGTACTGGGCCTTCGCCATTCCCCTTGTCATGCTCTCCGCCTACTTGCTTCTATGGAATCCACGGAAGCCAAGTAGTCATCTCCAAATTAACCGATCAGTGACTGCTCGCGGAACGCCGCAGTGATCTGGGATGCGTTCTAAATCAGACGCCAGTTCGAATTCCTGCCGAGGAAGGGGAGTCGGGTCCAGACGTAGCCCATGAATTGGATGAGGCTTCTCAACAGGATCGGGCAGTAGGATGGTCGAAGCACATCAATGAACAGGCAGTGTCGTTCCATGTCTGTCATGTTGAACGACTGATGAACGACCGTGTCGTCGAACATGAACAGTGGGCCGTCCTTGCACCAGGTGTGTTTCGTTCCGTTCACAACGATATAGGCACCTTCACCTGGCGCGGCGCCGATGTTGTACAGGACTCGCACGCCTGCTCGAAGCCAGCCAAAGTGCTTGCTCGTCTTTTTCTGCGGGGAGAACGTGGAAACACCGATGGTCTGGATGTACTTGAATTTCTTCTGGAACTGGCTGCAGGTCGCTCCGGCGTTGTTGAACCCGTACCACTTGTAGATCATCATCGTTCGTTCGTCAGCCTGACTTCGGCGGTGGACTTCCGCGATGATTTCTTCAGTCGGACAGCCTTCGGTGACTTGGCGAATCTCGTCCTGGTACGCCTTGGGGAAGTCGGACAGCTTGTAAATCTTCTTGTTGACGAACGGCAGGCTGAGGATATCGATCAGGGTGTTCATTGGGCTGAGAGCCCAAGTCAATCCGCCGTTGACCAGAAAGAAGTGGTGAGCGATTGCGGCGCGGTCCCTGCCGTGGCGAAGAACTTCGTAGATGCCGCAGGCCAGATACACGATCGCCAGGGGAGGAAAGATCACTCCGAGGAGAAGCAATGGGGCGGCCCGCTTCAGGACTTTCTTCGTATACCGCCAAGCATTGCGCGCTGATTGTTTCGATGGTTCAGCCAGCACTGCGGGCGCGAGCACCGGGGAGACCTGTTGATTCAACGACACATTCACATACGCCTGGGTGTCCATACCCGCTCCGAATATCCAAGGATTTCCCGAAAGTAAGTTCGGGAAAGTAGAGGAAAGCAAATTCCAGTGCAAGAACAGTTTGCGTCTGTCACTGGCTAAAGGTCTTCACATGAAAGACTGACAGCCCTGATCGATTATCTTCACGCGAGCCCGGTTCATCGAAAATGGGCGGTCCGCGTGCCTGATCGGAATGGTCAAGTGCCGACTGATTCACGAGGCAGCCACAGTATGATCTGTCACCGGACAGGATTCCTTAGGCTTGGGTAGGATGAGAGGCGTCGAGACTTGCTGCTTCCGACGAACGTCTCGCGGGTTTCGACGACAACGCCTCCAACTGGCCACTCAGTCGTAGTCATCCTTATCGGCGCGGAAAATCGGATTCTGAATACTGAAGGACGATGTTATGGAGTCAGCGAATTCGCCGCATCAGCGCCACAAAAGCTCAACGATAGAAGCGGTCATCGTTTCGATATTTGCAGCGACTATCGTCTTCGTTGTCATTATCCTCTCTGGATGGAAGGAATTCCGTACCGCTGAACGGGTGTGTCCGCGGCAAAAGGAATCACACCGTTCATTGAGACTACTGGATTCATTGGTCCGATTCTTGATTGAAAAAAATGGGAAACCGCCCACAACTTTGAGCGTGAGCGAATCCAATGTTTCACCTGAACAATACGCCAACAACAACGACCGTTTCATTGATGCCTGGGGGCATGAGTTACGCTATGAATTGAAATCCGATGATTCGTTTACCATCTATTCGCTAGGTCGCGATGGGAAGCCGGGTGGAGTGGGATTGGATGCCGACTTGTTTACAGATCGGCGAGAAGGCCAACTGAAATGGCCGACATTCATGCAGTTCTATTTTCCGGGCGATCCGCAGGAGATCCAGAAAGGGGGGCTTGTTGGCGGTGCCGTCTTTACGGCTGCGGTTGTGATGTCTGCGGTGCTTCTTTCATCCTTGAGAGCCGCAAACGAGAGATCTCACGGTTCATTGTTTTCGCTGGCGGCAATCGTTCGTGTCATCGGCGTGGTTCTGTTAGCCATTGTTATTGGAGTCGTGTTGGCACCACTGCATATCCCCAACGGACACTAAATCGATCCTCCACAATAAGGGAGTCGCCTGTTTGGCGGTCGAATGCAACGAGACTCAGCGGCTTGGCAGGAGCCGCGCCCTCCCAGAAGACAGCACTCCAATTGGGTTGTGGACTTATTTAGAGCGGGTCGCACTTCCGTGTCGCGTGAAAACATGGGTTTGACACAATGGATTTCCGATCGAGGGATCGCCACGGTGAGGTGGGATGCGTTCTCAAGCCAAAAGGGACGGTGAGAAATGAAGTTCAGGTACTTGTTGGATCCGCTGTTTCTGTGTTGTGCAGCGTTGTACTTCGCAAATCGTTGGATTCTGAAGCCAAGTTTTTCCTGGTTCTTCCTGCATTCGTATTTGAACGACGTCATCTGCATCCCGTTTCTCGTGCCCCCGATGCTGCTTGTCGCCCGGTGGCTGCGAATGCGGCCAGATGATTCGCCGCCGGAGACCCACGAAATCTATGTTCCTATGATCGTCTGGGCGGTGCTCTACGAGATCGTGTTGCCAAACTCCGCCTGGAGACAGCTCACGCATTCGGATCCGTATGATGTGATGGCTTACGTTGCGGGAGCAATTGTGGCCTCACGCATCTGGGATTTGACGTATCGCGATTCCGCGAGGAATCAACCTTGGTGGGGTCAGCGCGTCGCAACTCGTTGAGTGCGGATGAACGTCATTTGGGCAAGCTGATCAGGTGGAGAAAAGGTAGCAGTAGCCGAATTCGCGATGTCGTCGGCTGTCGCTTCCTTTTCTGCAATTTGCCAAATGCGGTTATCCCTACGTCAGCTCGGGTGGCCTTCCTGCTCGGGCGATGGTTCTGGATCGTGCTTTTCGGGGAGCATCCATGAGGCGCCGATGCCGACTCCCAGGGCGACGGCGATGAAGGCCAGCGAGACCAGCGTGATCAGACTGGTCTGTTCGTGAGGTAGGAAGTCGTGGACCAGCATCTTGATGCCGACGAA
>DASYEA010000318.1:0-8994 GCA_036499265.1 Schlesneria sp.
GGTGACGAGCTTATGCAATATTCAGGGTTACCACGCATTGTTTAATTTTTGAAACATCGGCAAGCGCATTTTTGCTTTTGCGAGGGCGAGGCTCCTGCCGAGCCGCGCCTGTTATTGTGATTCCATCGACATGCGGTGCTCAGCAAGAGCCTCGTCCTCCCAATCACCAACACTGTTTCGCAAGCAGAATCGCGCACGCTCATTTAGCCCTCCCATCCCTCGTTCACCGCCGGCAGGCTCTACTGAATATTTCCCAGCCAGATATTCCGAACATAACCGTGAAATCGCTGCGTCTCTCCATCCGCCCCGCCGTCGTACATGGGCATCCCGCGGTCGATCGCCGGAATGACCGCCAGACTCTCGCTCCGAATCAGTCGGTGGTTGATGTACAGTTCCAGGTTGCCGCCGACAGCGTCATAGATAAATTTCAGATCGATCCATTCACCCTGCAGGCTTCCGGGGACGTAGTAATCAATCCCCTGCCCTCGGTTTTCAATCACATTCTCAATAACTGCGGAAAGCCGGGTACCGTCGATTCGCACCCACAGTGGATCATCTCCGCCGGCACCGTCACCCCAGAAGAAGATCTGATGCCAGCCTCCGTCGAGATTCGCGGGTTTAAATTGCAGCGACAGCATCCACGACTTGCCGAATTCGAATGATGGTTTCAGCTTCATGGCATGCATTTCGGTTCGACAATCGAAGCTGGAGGTTGCCTCGACCCCGTTGGCAGGACGTGACAACAGCTTCTTGAAGTCACGTCCACTCGCCAATTCATAAGCCAGATCAACCTCGGCTTCTGCGCTCGCCTTTTTATTTGCACTCAAACCGGGAATTGCTTTTTCGAACCAAGTCGCGGCGCGTTCTGCGGCAGCCTCTTTGACGACATCCACTTTTTGGCCCTTGGCAAAGTTCAACCACGATTGAGCCACCGTGGCCTGCGCATCGGGAGTCGTTGGATTAGCGAGGTCCGCAGTCACAATCGGCTGCAGGCGTGTATCCGATGTATGACGCAAAGCGACCAACCCAGTCTCCCAGTCTCGACGAACCCAGCACCGATACTCACCGACTTTTGTATTGGCAGTCGCGTCGTTGGGATTCGCGCGTAATTCTCCTTCGGCAAGCTTCGCAGCCCGATACTGGCTCAGCAGACTATCGATCTCACGCGACTGCTCGACAGCATGTGCCTGGACCTTTGGATCGGCTGCGGCCCGCGCAGCCGTCACGGCCTTGCCACAAGCTTCTTTCGCGAGCGGATAGTTTTCGTCAGCAACGGCATCCGCGGCCAGTTTCAAGGCGACAAATACGATGTATCTGTTCTGAAGCGGTGTCTTCGCCTTCTTGGCGATCCGCTGCAGAAGCTCCGACTTCTCTTCCAGCGATGTTATATCGAAGGTCGCCTTCATCGTGTCGATGGCGCGAAACGCCGACATTAAGTCGCCAACGTTCGAGTAGATCTCCATCGCTTCCGTGAAATTTGCGAATCGGTCTACCGATGGCTCCTGGAGATTGGCGGCGGAAGTCATGAGCTTCGTCGCGAACACCAATTTTGCATCAACGTCCTGTGCCAGTTTCAACTCACCCCCGAAACTCTTCATGACTTTTGCGCGAGCCGCATCAAGGTCTGCTTTGGCCGGGGCGGGCAATAGATTGGAAGTCTTCTTGGGCTTTGCGACTGTCGTCTCAGGCTTTGGGTTGGTCGGGGTCGCAGGTGCAACTGTTGCAGCGATCACGATGTCAGGCTGCGGCGATGTCGGATACACACCTTCGAACTCGGCGTCGAGGCTCTTCGCGTCGTCGTCAGTCATTGGCTTCAGTTGAATCGCGCGAATGCGATAAACACTGTCCCAAAGTCCAATCCAGAGAGTTGGTTGATCGGCACTCTCAAGACCGGGGGGTGCCAGAAACGGCAACAGCGAGAGACGTCTTGGATCACCATGCCAGCGAACCAATTCAATATCATTCGCCTTTGCGACTATGCTGGCTGGGGTCACCCAGCATTGGATTTTGACTCTTTGTCCCTTCGGTAAGACAGACCGCGAATGCTGCCGACGCGTCAGGTTCGTGCTATCGTTAACGTGCTTGCCATCGACAAGAGACAAACCAGTGAACTTGCCTCCAAAATGATCGATTGCAACAGTGCAAGGATGGCCCATCATCGGGAGCCCAATTACCAGTCCGTTGTCTCCCTCAGTCCTCTCGATATCCATTTCCAATGTATATCGGTCCGGAAGCGAACCAGAAATCTGAAGCCGCGCCAGCTTTGAGGTGAGATTGATCAGGCCATCGCCGTCGGATTTCCATTCGCCGAAACGTGAGTCGCGAGCGGTATCGATGAACTGCAAGAGGTCTCCTTCATGACTAGTCGACGAAGTTGCAGGGAACATCGCTGGCGCAAGCGTTTCCAATTCCAGCTTCTCGATCCGAAATCGTGAGTTCCAACTGATCAGTCCGATCTTGTTTCCAGGAGTTTGGTACTGCGACTCGATCTCGAACCGATTTGGATTGCCCGTCCAATCAAGAATCGTCTGGTCCCCTTTAAGAACCTTGATACCCGTTCCTCTGACGATACACGTCAACTCCTGGGCCAGTCCATCATCGATCGCGACACCGCGCCAAGTTAAAGGCGGACTGTGCAGATCTGTCCCATCAATAGAACACCCACTGACGGTCTTACCTGAAGCGTCAAAGGCAACAATGCATTTCTCACCAGCCGTGGGAAGGTTGACGAAAAATGCTTGATCATTCGATGTGCCGCCGGGCTCACGAGCCACTTTGATCGTTAGTTTGTAATCCGCTGGAGGTTCAAACGGGACGACCAGCTTCGAACGCATGACATCGGCCAGCGTCCGAATCGCGTTACCCTCTCGTTCCCATATTCCGGTAAGCGCATCGCGCTTAGGATCGATCAATGCCAGCAGATCGGTCGATTTGCCAATCGCGGGAATTTCCGGCAACTTCGCCCGTTTGATCGGGGGGCCCAACTTGATATCCCGGAACTTAAAATGCGGCGCGGCCCCGACGAAAAGTCGTCGTGCATCGCGCAGAGCCCAATCTCCCGCCATCGCGAATTGTCGAAAGTCACCATGCCAATCGATGAAAGTTCGATCGTTGACATCCACGACCACATGCTCTTTCGTCACGGTACAACGCACTTGAACAGGAACACCCGGCTTAAACCATTGGTTTTCCACACGAGTTTCACCGTCAGAGAAGCGACGACCATTGATGATGTCGAGTCCTGCTCCCCGCTCGGTCGCGTGGAACTGAACATAGTCGTCGCCCGTGACCAACCCGATTCCAAACGAATGGCCTCCTTGATGGTTCGCTCGCAACTCCGCGGTCATCGACAGTGTGTATTCTTCCGGAACAACAGTCGGAAGATAGATCAAGCCGTGATTGTCGGGGCTGGAGAGATTACCTTTACTAAGGCCCCAGATCCCGCGCTGTGCGTCACGATCGATATCCATCAGGGGAATGACTTCAACCTCGCGATCCAGGCGACCAATGCGTTTCAGAGAAGTCTCTGGTTTCAGCGGAATCATCTTGGCCGATTCAATGACGTACTTTGCCTGCGAGATTGCGATAAACGGAGCTTCGCGATAGGCCATGGCAAACTGCAATTGAAGCCGCTGCGGATTTCCGTGCCAATCGATGATCGTCTTGCCGTCCAGAGCCACATGTAAATGGCCCGGGTGAACAGTCATCGCGACTTCCGCCGCCTGATCCGAGAACAACCGTGCTCGTAATGTCGTGCAATTCGCTGAAGGTTCGCGACCATCGACGCAAAGTCCGCTGAATTCCGCATTCCACCCATCAAGGACGATCATTCCTGGTCGTCCGGCCATGACGAAGCCAAGGAAGATTGTGTCGGCACCTTCCAGTCGGCGAATCGAATACTTCAGTTGATAGTCTTCCGGTAACTTCACCGGCAGATAGATGTTGCTGTTGGTGGAACCGATCAGCGCCGTCGATGTCTGCTGCCACTCTCCCGCAATGACATTCTCGGGGATCTTCACTGACTTCAAAAGATCGATGGTCGCTCCGACAGGCTGCACCGACTGGACCGGTTCGCTCCAAAGGACTGAGCTAGCGAGGGGAATCGCTGACACCGGTACCGTCGGCTTGGTCTCCGTGGCATTGTTGGCTTGAGTAATCGGCTTCTCTGCTTCGACCAGTTTTTCGGGCTTCTTGCGTGAACCGGAAAACAAAAACATCGCCAACACTAAGCAGACGACAAGACCGAGGCCACCGCCAATTATCAATTGCGGCGAGTTCTTGGACTTCCGCTTTGCTGAAGCGCGCTTCCTCCTCGATGGCGAGATTGCGTTGGGAAGTGGCAAATCGAACGAGATGTCTTCTTCAGGTGGTTCGAGCTCGTTCCGAAGTTTCGCGTCGTAGGCAGCCTTCGTGGCTGGCTTCAACAAGCAGAGTCGCGCGATCGCGAGCTCGTTCAAAATCTTGGCAGCGTCAGTTGAGTGCTCGCCCGACTGATACTGGCGAATGAAACCCATCTGCCGATCTGCCGCCCCTTCGATGACGTCGAGATCGCTCTCGAAATTTTCCAGGCCAAGCAAACGATAGTGATTCGGAGGCAGATCTTTCGCCGTGATTCCGAGCCATTTTCGATAGGGATCGAACATATTTCTTAATCTTAAATACCAGGCAGGAGTCACACCTCTACTGTTGTACTGGCCCAATTAGACGCACGCAATTAACGCTATCGACGTAATGATTTGGATGATTTTCGAAGAGTTTGTCTGGCCAAAGTGCGTCACAACCCCTTATTGAGAGGATCTGCAGCGACCAATTCTCGAATTAGACCTGATTACGGGCACAAGTTTGACAGCAGGTTTGGCGCTTGCCATGCGGGGGCGTATCATCTACTCCGTCACATTTTGTCCTTTGTCATCATTTCGCCGGTGGGATCCGTGGAAAACGATGCCTTTCAATCCAAGTCCTGCGCAGACCAGCTCAAGGCGCTCAGCGAGCCGATTCGGCTCCGCATCATTGATGTGCTGCGCCATGGTGAAATGACTGTCGGCGACATTGCCGAATTTCTGGAAACAGAACTGGTGACGGTGTCGCATCACCTCAAGATCTTGAAGCATGCAGATCTGGTGGAAGTGAAGCGCGAAGGCCGGTTCATGGTTTACAGCCTGCGCAGCGATCTGTTGCAGAAGGCCAGTGGTCGATCGCGGCAATATCTGAATCTCGGTTGCTGTCGCATTGAGGTCCCCGACCCCAAGCCCGAATAGTTCAACCTGCACGGGCATTGCTGTCCGTCCAATTCTACGCTCGCATCACGTCCTGGGGAGTTCGTCGAGTGCATGTCAATCACGTGAAGCGCAACTTGCTCGCGGGCGAAGTCAGCCTGGGGACCATGATGTTCGAGTTCCCCACGACCGGAATCGGCCGGCTCGCCGCAGTGGCCGGCGCCGAGTTCGCCGTCTATGACATGGAACACACTGGGTGGGAAATTGAAACCATTCGCATGCTGATCGCTACGACCCCGCGACAGCAGATGGTCCCGATCGTTCGTATTCCAGCGTGCGAATACCATTTCGTCGCCCGAGTGCTGGATGCCGGTGCGATGGGGATCATGGTCCCGATGGTCGAGACCGAAGAACAAGCTCGGCTCTTGGTGAGTTCCGCCAAGTACCCGCCCGCAGGTCGTCGCGGGGCGGCATTTACAATCGCTCACGATGATTACCGCAGCGATCCCATCCCCGAGGTGATGCGATCGGCGAACGAAGAAGTCCTATTGATCGCTCAGATCGAGACGGCCAAGGGACTGGAAAACGTCGAAAAGATCGCGACCGTCCCAGAGATCGACGTCCTCTGGGTCGGCCTGTTTGACTTGACGAGTTCGCTCGGCATCCCCGGTCAACTGCAGCACCCGGACACTCTGGCGGCAATCGCGCGGGTGCTGGCAGCCTGCAAAGCAAACAACAAGATCCCGGCAGTGCTCGTCACCGGCATTTCCGAAGGACTGGCACAATTGCAGACCGGGTTCCGCATGGTCGCGTACGGTGGCGACCTCTGGATCTATCAAGCCGGATTGCGAAAAGGGCTGCAGGCACTCCGCGAAGGGCTCTCTTCGTAAGTCTCCACCAAGCACCGCTCAGGCGCGACAGCCTCGTCTTCAATTGTCCTTGTCAGGAATCGAACCTGATCTTCGACCTTCGCAGAGTCGCGTGCATCCATCACACTTCAAAGACATAGAAAGTGCCAATCCCATTCGCAGACAGCATTGGTGCGTAGCGGCAGCACGAGCGTGAGGATTCGAACCCCATCGAGCAGTGTTGGAAGCTGCGGGCTCTCCCAGGAGCGTCGCTCGTAAGATCAGCGATAGGCATCGACGACCCGCAATCCCATCCGTCGGCATGACCAACAGGATTGTGGATGTCGATTGCCTGACGCGCGTTCAGCGCTATTCTTCCAGTTCTACAGTCCAGTAGGCTTCGCTGAGGAACTTGGACCAGCTTTCCATGCGGACATCATGTCGAGCGTAAAGAGGCTGCCACGCTGGCCGAGTCGGAACCTTGCGAAGTGGCATATTGACTTCGGTCGGTAGTCGGTCGGCCTTGCGTCGGTTGCACTCCATGCACGCCAGGACACAGTTCTCCCACGTGCTGGTACCCCCGCGTGAACGGGGCAGCACGTGGTCGATCGTCAGTTCCTCGCTGCCCGGTTGAGCCGCACAGTACTGGCACGTGAAGCGGTCGCGTTTGTAGATGTTACGCCGGCTGAAAGTGACCGAATTGATGGGAACTCGGTCGTAGTGCGTGAGCGTAATCACTTCAGGAACGCGAATACGAAACGTGACAGATTGAATCGTGACTTCGTCGTCGCGAGGAATCATCAGAGCCCAGTCGGCCCAAGTGTGCTGTTGATAGTCGGCGGGATCGACAATGCGAGCCCGTTCCGCAGCCACCAGCGTCAGACAGCGAGCCACAGTGGCCACGCCAACTGGCTGCCAGTTGCGATTTAGGACCAGCGTCGGTCGTTCCAAGGTCAACATCGTCACAGTACACATCCTTTGCGATCGTGATTGATCATTGCCAATCAGATGCAAAAAACGCGAAACAGGTTCGCGGAGATTGTTTCAGTTGGTGGAAACTCTCCGAAACTACACTCGCGGCGAAAACATGACATCGGAGCGCAAGACGTACTTCACACCTCGTTCCAATACGGCCCCTTCATGTAATTGATGGTGTTGAAAAACCAGCACCGATCCTGCGACGGGATTGACATCGAGTTCGGGTCTGTCAAATAGCGTATGCCCGCCAGCGAAGCCATCGTTCAAATAGATCAGGAACGAAAACTCACTGCTCTCGCCATTATCGCGTTCGAAGGCCCCATCGAAGTGAGGCGCAAACCGCTGACCTGGCTCGTAGCGGTAAAATCGAAAACGCTCGTTCAGGCCGATCGGCGTTCTCTGTCGATAGGGAGTGATCCACGGCTCGGCACGCTCCCACAGTTGCGCGGCCAACTCCACATTGTCCATGATGACTCGAGTGTTGCTGCGAATGTCCTTTCGCATCTCGAAGCCACGGGATGTTGTGATCGGGGCGTCAGCGAATCCTTGGACTTCACCGATGCGAATGTATTCCTCACATTCTTCTTTCGATAAGAAGTCGTGGATTACGAACACTAACTCATCGCGCAATTGCTGTTTCCACATGACATTTTTCCCATGTAACCGACGATCAGATCGAACCGCATAATACGCAGAGGAGGCACATGATCTGCAAGAGAATTCGGAAAAGAAGCTCGCGAGTCAGACGTGCTGGGCTAATATCATTGGCTCGCGACGAGCGAGCTAGAGTTCTTGGACGAGTTGACCGATTCGACTCTGGTGAACCGGTCGGCTACGTTGCCCATGACCGGTATGAGTCGCTGCCATCATCAACTTCACAAAGTGGCTTCCCACACTCGGATGGTGCGAAACTTGTCCCTTACGAACTTCGCCGCCGACAATCTTTCGCCATTCGTGTTGCGATTGATTTCCGAGTTGCGAATAATTAACGACCGCGAACACTCAACATCGGCGAGTTAAGTACGAATGCGTAGACTCCGGGCAATCACGTTAGCACTTGCAATTCTCCAATGGTGGGCCTGTCCACTTCGCGCAGACGAACCCACAGCGAATGACTTGGCCCAGAGATTCAACAAGCAAGTCCAGCCCTTTCTGCAAACATACTGCGTCGAATGCCACAGCGGCGTGAAACCGAAAAGTGACTTCGATCTTAGCACGTTTACGACATTGGAGGCCGTCACGAAGGATCACGCTCGCTGGGGACTCGTGCTCGAGCGACTCAATGCGGGTGACATGCCTCCGGAAGATGCGAAGTCGCAGCCGACTGCTGAGTCTCGTACAGCGATGATCGAGTGGATTGAAAATGTGCGCACAGTCGAAGCTCAACGCAATGCCGGCGATCCGGGTGTGGTTTTACCGCGGCGATTGAGCAATGCAGAATACGATTACACCATTCGCGACCTGACCGGATTTAACATTCGTCCTACCAAGGAATTTCCGGTCGATCCCGCCAACGAAGCGGGCTTTGACAACAGCGGTGAGTCGCTGTCGATGTCGCCGGCGCTGTTTAAGAAGTATCTGGAAGCCGCGCGATTGGTTGCGGATCACCTTGTGCTGCTCCCCTCGGGACTCGCATTCGCACCTCATCCGGTGATGACCGATACGGATCGCGACAAATACTGCGTCAATCGGATCATGGCGTTCTATCGTCGCCAACCACTCGATTATAAAGCCTACTTCCGCTCGGCCTGGCGCTACAAATATCGTCGTGCTTTCGGCCGAGAAGTGCAAACACTCGCCGGCTTCGCAGCAGAGGAAAAAGTCAGCCCCAAATACCTGGCGACGATCTGGAAGGTGCTAGAGTCACCAGACGAAAAGATAGGCCCGATTGCTGGTCTGCAAGCAATGTGGCGAGAGTTGCCGTCGCCTGCCGGGAGTGAAATCTCCGAGGA
>DASYEA010000319.1:0-2059 GCA_036499265.1 Schlesneria sp.
TGTCGGACGGGGACGGGACGTTTCCTCTCGCGTTCTCGGTCCGGTGCTGGAACGGGTTTCGACGCCTCCAGAAACTGCTCCTGATCATTGGGCTGTTGCGGGCGAGGGCGTGGAGTGACGGGCTTTCCCTGAGGAGTATTACCCTGAATGAGGTTCACGATCCAGCTGATCACCGAGATGATCAGCACAATTGCCATAACGACGCCACCTTCGGCAGCCGCGACGACAATGAGGAAATCGGTGTTCATGATCGTGATCTCTGGAATCGAACCAAGTCCGATTTCATTACTTTCCAACGCCTGTGCCAGCGATCGCGGATCGCATCTGCGTATCGGCCTGGACGTTCTTCAATTCGTAGTAGTCGACCAGTCCCAGCGACTGATTGCGGAATGCCTCTGAGATGGCAACTGGCACTGCGGCCTCGGCGAGCACCACTTCGGCGCGATTCTTCTGGACGTTGGCAACCATTTCCTGTTCGCGAGCCGTAAAGTCAGCTCGTCGTTGTTCGGCTTTGGCCTGGGCGACTCGCATGTCGGCTTCGGCTTGATCGGCCGTCAAGCGAGCCCCGATGTTCTCACCCACATCAATGTCGGCGATGTCGATCGAGACGATTTCGAAGGCTGTCTGCGCTTCCAACCCCTGGTTGAGTACTGTTTGTGAAATCATCTCGGGGTTCTCGAGCACCATCTTGTACGTAGCGGTCTTGCCGATTGCTTGCACGATCCCCTGGCCGACGCGTGCGATAATTGTTTCTTCAGTCGCCCCGCCGATCAACTGGCGAATGTTCGTGCGGACGGTCACGCGAGCACGAGATCGCAGCAAAATGCCGTCAGCGGCCACGGCGTCGAGCGTACCGGCCCCTTTTTTCGGATCAGGACAATCGATCACTTTGGGATAGACGCTGGTACGGACTGCTTCCAGCACGTCACGACCAGCGAGGTCAATTGCTTGAGCCGTTTGCCAGTCGAGATCGATGTTGGCTCGATGGGCCGCCACGAGCGAGCGAATGACGTTCGGCACGTTGCCTCCGGCCAAGTAGTGCGATTCCAGGTCTCGCGTCGAGATCGGATAGATCTCTGTCAGCCCCGCTTGAACAGCGGTGATCTTGGCTCGCACGATGACCGTCGGATTGACACGCCGGATCGACATCAGCACCAGTTGCAGGAACGAAATTCCTGCGTTGGTCATGTAGCACTGAATCCAGAGGCTGATGTATCTCGCGAAGATCGCGAAGAAGATCAGGACGATAAAGAACAACACCGCGGCAACGCCAATGAGCGCTCCCGTGGGAAGCTGAGCCAAGATCAGCGAATTCGGCATAGGGAACTCGTCTGCTTTCATGATGATCGATTGAGAATCGGTGAACCTTGCTTGAGATCGAACGTTTCGCCGTGCGATTCCAAGCTTCCACTATCATAGAGGATTTCGTGCCAGTTGTAGGCCACTACCGTTCAGTTTCTCTGTCGGATTCTACGACTGCGGCGTTCTTCACTAACCTTGCGGAATCTCAAAGTCAAGCCGCGAAGGAGGTTCGGTTGAGCCGCCGGCATTGACTTCGGGACGAACGGCAGCACGGACCAGCAGTCGTGTTCCTTGGACTTTGATCACTTCAATCGACTTGTCCGCATCGATGATGATCCCTTCCGAGATGGCGTGCAGGCGTTCCCCACTGACTACAACCAGGCCACCTGGAGTCAACGGCGAGATCGTCTGCCCATATTGGCCTACCAGTTCTTGCAAGTGCTTGGCCCCTCCCGCGAACGGGGTCAGTTGTTCCGCATCGGGACCTTCGAGCAGGATCTTCTTGCCCATCGCCGTCTTGGGCAGAATGTAGAAGGCACTTCCTAAAGCCGTCGGGACCAGGACCAGGATGGATCCGCAGAAGGCGATGAAATAGTTGGGATGAACCGTTCCCCACGCTCGGTAGGCGAATACGACCGACATGATCAGGCAAACAAAGGTGACGATGCCAAGTAGCCCGCCCGACGGAATAAAAACCTCGGCGACGAGAATGCCGATCCCGGTCAGCAGCAACAAAATGGCGAAGACGGCGTTCGAG
>DASYEA010000320.1:0-1676 GCA_036499265.1 Schlesneria sp.
CGAAAATCGGATCGAACTGCAGTGCTGCGGCGCAGAATTCATCGGGAACAAGGGCGACACTCGCGAAGGCAAACCCAACTCGGTCACCTGGCTGGAACTCCGCATCATGTTCTTCGGCATGCAATAAGTAAGCGTGATGCAGCTTGTCGTTGATCTTGATGACGCCATTCGCATCTCTCATCTGCCTGAAGATGTCATGGCCCAGATCTTCAAGTTCACTGCTGCCAATCAATTCACCTCGCGCGTCTTGTGCCGCGAAGTCCAGGCAGAAGCCCATCCGCTGCCACAGATGGAACAGTGAAACGAGATCCTTCGACGAGTTCGAAATGCGCGCCACCTGCAATTGGGAAGCGAATGAAATCGCCTTCGGTCCAGGAAGATCCTGCACGGCATTCAGGATCAACTCGTTGCCGTGGTCCGATCTGGAGAATTGACCGCAGACCAGCTTGTTTCCATCGGATGCCTTGCAGATGACGTAGGACTGCCGATTCGAATGCATGACGGTCACGAGAGTATTTGCCTCGGCGGCGAGCTTGCCTTTTCCGGCGTTACCAACGAGGTCATAGATCTCGACGCCATCGCCGAATGCGACGGTCAGCATCAGTTCGCGACGGTCTACTGCAATCGACTTGATCTCCCTCGTGTTTCCGACCAGTGGTGCTACTGCCTGAAGCTTTTTGTTGTCGGGATCGAGCAATTGGATCGTTGTCTTGCCGTCGGCAAGTCGCAGCAACAGCACGTATCGCAAGCCGCCGGGCAACGTGATCGACTCGATTTGCTGGACGACCGTGCCGTTTAGCGAAACGTCGTAGAATGGAGTCGCATTCTCGGGCCGACCCATATCACGCCAGACAAGCAGGTGGTTCGCCCCCTGGATGACTGCGGCCGCGGCGAGGGTTGCTGAATCGTCGTCGTAGCAAACTGCGGGAGCGATGGCTGTGATGCCTACACATGAGAAACTCTGAGACCGGTCTCCCAGTGAACGCAATTCGATACGATTGGCACCTGATTCAATCGCGAGCACCTCGATGCCGCGTGGCGTACGTGCAAAGCGGCTATAAATCGGGACACCCGTGGTGTTCTTCAGGCGCTGCACGAACTGGCACGATGCGACATCCCACAATTCCAATTTGTCGTTGCTTCGCACCAGCAACACGGGCCCGTCTGTCAATTCTTCAAGATCGACGGCCGCTTCTCCCGCTTGAACCGCAGTATCGATCACCCTGAATTGATGAATCAGTTTCATCGCGGATTCTTCGAGATCGCCTCCCAGGCTCGACCAGATGGAAACCACGCCGTCGCTATCGAGAACGGCAAGCCGACCCAGGCGATCAGGTTGTTTGACGGTCGTGTAGTCGGGCACCGGCGGAAGCTTACCAGCCTCAACGCGGCGAACGTCCGCCGGAAGAAGAGTTCGAAGCCGGATCGGCCTGGGAATGATTCCCGAATCGCTTTTCGTCGTTGTGAGTTCGTGGTGAGATCGCTTCAGGACGGCCGCAAAGCTATCTGACTCGCGGACGTTCAGTTTCGATTCCAGCTTGTTGAAGAAGTCTGTTAGCGCGGCGGCCCGTACGATGCGCTGCGTGAAGAGCGGATCCAATGTGATGGCCAGCATTGCCACCGGCAACTCATCGTTTTTGCAGAACCAAAGTGCTTTCCACAGCTTGATGTTTGTG
>DASYEA010000321.1:0-4390 GCA_036499265.1 Schlesneria sp.
TGGAACGCCATCGTCGGCAACGGCGGTGAAGAAAGCATGTGCGGGTGGTGCAAAGATAAGTGGGGCGTCTCCTGGCAGATTACGCCTCTGGTTCTGACGCAAGCGGTCACCAATCCCGATCCCGCAGTCGGTCAACGTGCCTTCGCAGCGATGATGCAGATGAAGAAGATCGACGTCGCTGCGATCGAGGCGGCCATTCGCGGTTAAGGTCCGTTATCGAAAATGAATCGTTGTCCGAAGGGAATGCCATGCGACCCACTGGAGTCCTGTTAGATGTCGATGGAACTTTGATCGACAGCAACGATTCACATGCGCACGCCTGGGTCGAGGCCCTTCGTGAAGCAGATGTCATCGTCGAATTTGCTGTCGTCAGGCGGTTGATCGGGATGGGGGGCGACAAGCTGTTGCCAAAGGTGGCGGGGATCGATGCGGAATCGGCTCAGGGTCAAGCCATTTCACAACGACGAGGCGAGATCTTTCAGCAAGACTATCTGCCCAAGATCCACGCGTTTCCCGCGGTGAAGCAACTGCTGCAGCGAATGAAACAGGAGGGCTTGGAACTGGCGATCGCCAGTTCTTCCAAGGATGCCGAACTGGACTCGCTGCTGCAGATCGCGCAAGCCAAAGAATTCATCAAGGCGAAAACGTCGTCGGATGACGCCGAAAATTCCAAGCCGGATCCCGATATCGTCCACGCGGCCTTGGCCAGACTTGGCCACCTTCGGGAACGAGTCATCCTGTTGGGGGACACCCCTTACGATGTCGAGGCAGGCCTAAAGGCGGGCGTAAGAGTTGTGGCGGTTCGTTGCGGTGGCTGGACGGATCATGAGCTACAAGGTGCCGTGCAGATCTACGATGACCCACAAGATCTGCTCAACAATTTCGAGGAATCGCCATTCAGGACATAGGAGAGCATCATGACAGAACGAACAACCCCAAACATCGTTTCCCGCGAGGAATGGGAGCGGGCTCGTGCTGAGCTGCTGGTCCGTGAGAAAGCGCATACTCATGCCGGCGACGAAGTGGCCGCCGCGCGTCGTCGACTGCCAATGACACGGATGGAACCCATCGTGGTCGAGGGACCGAACGGAGCCGTTTCCCTGAATGAGGTGTTCGAAGGGCGGCGGATGCTGATCGTCTATCACTTCATGTGGAACAAAGGGGCACCTCATCACAAGCAGTGTGAGGGTTGTACTCATTGTCAGACGGCGATGAACGCAGAGGTCTGTGCGTATCTGGCCGAGCGCGATGTGACCTACGCCGTCTTCAGTCGTGGTCCATTGGATGAGATCATCGCCTACCGAGATTTCATGGGCTGGACCACGCCGTGGTACTCGACCGCCGATTCCGGAACGACGCTGGCGACTCGAGATGGTGGTGACATCCGCTGCTACCTGAAGGAGGGCGATCAGGTGTTTGAAACGTACGAAACGAAGTGGCGCGGGATCGAGGCGATGCTGCCGACGCTGCAGTTGCTCGACCTGACTCCCTATGGCCGGCAAGAGACGTGGGAGGACTCACCCGCCGGATGGCCGCAGAACAAAGCTGGGTCATGGTGGCGACGTGATGGCCGACCGGTGGCTCAATGGACGCGGACCGATGCGGCAATCAAATAGAAGCCTGTTGCGGGGGCTCCACTTCTCGTGATGCGGATCCAGCCTTCCCTTGTGTTCGATAGAATATTCGACTCAACTAGAGTGAATCCCACCGAACTGTGGCATCCCGCGAACGGAAGCCCACTGTGTCTAACCCATGTTTCAACGCGACACGGAAGTGCAACCCGCACTAATTGATGGTGATTCTCCTGGGCCAAAGACTGCGGAGTGTGTGCGTGTTTTCCTTTGACGATTATGAGGACCAGCAGCGATTTCGCGCGGCGATGGAAGCGGTGCAGATCGCTCGTCCGGTTCACTATTCTCTGTTCACATTTGGACATTCCGATCTTCCGTATCTGCTTATCCTTTCCGGCTTGGGCGAAGATAAGACGGTGAGCGTGACGAAGGGTGAGGTGAAGATCACGCGACCGTTGATCATCACACCGGATAACGCGCCGCCTGAATTCCAGAACTTCTTCGAAGATGATGACGATGCGTCACTAGCTCAATTCGCGATGAGAAGAACCGCTTCGTTTTCGAACTTGAAGCTGCAGAATCAAAGTGGCCCCAAGCGGATCGTCAGCGACAGCATTGAAGAGGCCGTTGCCAAGTTGAACAAACAACTGGACGATGAGGAAGAAGACCGAATCGCCATCTTGACCGCCCCGGCTCCGCTGGCCGGCTATGCGATCTTGCGATACGTGACGGAACGAATCTATCGCAGCATTCCCGACAATCTTCAGGAACTGCGCGAGAAAGGCTTTCTCCCCTGAAGTGACCGCCCCTCGTTCGGATTTTACGTTGGGGGTGGCAGGACCGGGCCACCAGTCACTGCGATTGTCAGTGCGACAAGAACTAACAACTATGGAGCAGACGGATATCACATTCGCGGTCGATGTACTTCCACTCTTCGGAGGCTCGCCAGTCGGCAAGCAAGTCTTCGAAGGCAGAGGAATCTTGAGGCTCGTATTCGAACCAGGTGACACAGTCAAACTGGTCGCTGAGGTCCAGACGATGACGCCAGCGACGAACCATGGCACTCAAATAACGCAGGCTGGACTGTTGAGATTGCTGGATCTCACGCCGGACGGCATCACCCAACTGCCACCATTCTTTTGATCGCCGCAAGGAAATCAGGGCCGCGCAGGTTTGTGGAGGGGCAGCAGTGAAAGAACGGCGTGAACCGGATGGCAGCAATTCTTCGCGCGAAACGTATCGAGTGTTCTGTACGAATCCACTGAAGACCCAAGATGCACCTGAAGGGGTCCGATCCATCGGGCCATTAATGATTTCCAGATGAGACACCGGGACAAGCGGTTGCCCGCGGTGGGTTGTAAACTCGGAGACTTCCCACGCTCCAGAGGTACCGCCAACGTAGTTGTAACAGGTATCGTTGCAGCGTCCCCACCAAAGCTCACGACCCTTGCGCAATTGATTGGACCGACACGTGATGACACTCATCGTGTTCCTTCCATTCGCGAGGGCCAGAACAGGGCATCGTAAGCAGAGACTGTTGAAAAATGGATTCCGCACGAAGGGGGTGCGGAATCGATCAAGGCACCGAGTATTACTCGATGGGCAATGGCAGGTTGAAGTTTGCGAAGACTTCGTACTGAGTCACCAGTCGAATCAACTCGGCATGTGACTTGGCACGCAGCTTCTTCATCAGACTGGCTCGCCGCATTTCGACCGCTCGTTCTGTCACCGACAGACGCAACGCGATCGACTTGTTAGGCAGGCCGGTCAACAACAGGTCCAGGACTGCTCGGTCCTTCACCGTGAGGACTCGGAACCGTTCGGCAATTTCACGCCAGGCGGCGCGGCGTCGCAAACGTTCGGCGTCGGCGGCAATCGCACCGGTGACGCGAGCCATGATCTCGTCCGAGTTGGCAGTGGCGTCGACCACTTCAACGCGACCACTGGAGAGCGCCTTCAACAAACGTCCCACGTCTGGCGATGAAGCCAGGACGAGTAGCGGACGATCATCAGCGCGAGAGAGCCAGCGAGCACAGGCATGTAGGCCACTCAATTCACTGGAGGAATTGAGAACCAGCAGCACGCAACTCGGGATGGGCCCTTCTTCAGGGATTTCTGTAGTAGCTCGGACGATTCTCGGAGCGTAGCGATTCACCCGCAACAATGAGTCCCATTGTCGTGCGACTTCACCTTCGGCAACGAGAAAAACGTCCGGTTCATTCGACTGCGACATCGAATTCCATGCGATCGGCGGGGGGGATAATGTGACCATGCCGGGCATAGATTGCAACGACCGTGCCACGTCCCAAAGTGCGTGGTCGAATCGAGCAGAACTTCGGGAAACCTCAAGCGGTATCTATTGATATCGTGCGAAGTTGCATGACATAGCGCATGAGTCACTCATCGAAATCAGGCAGATGTGACTGCAGTTCATGCAAATCACATCATCCGCAAGCCCCTGCAAGTCCCGGTGTATTGCGACCATTTCAGGCAGTCGTGCGCGCGTTTCAGGTTTTCCCTGATACTGCCCTCTCATCCAGCGAAGGATCCTGGTTAGAAACCCCTGAGATTGCGTCGATGTTCGTCACGATTCGCGATATCTGCGATATGAAGTGGCTGAAATGCATCCTGCAGTCGCCAGACGTGGGTTCACCAGCGTCAAACCATTGATGCTAATGCTAGTGGTTTCCCAACTTGGATTTGATGTGTTTTCTGATTTGAGGGAGAATCTGATCTTGACTGATCAGAGTTCTGTTTCAGGAGACCCTCATGGGCACGGATGCCAAAGTTGTCGTACGGCTCACTGTCAGCGAGCGAGT
>DASYEA010000322.1:0-10294 GCA_036499265.1 Schlesneria sp.
ATTCGCTGCAGGATCTGACCGAGAAGCAGGCGATGCCGATGATCATCGCGTACAGCAGCCTGGCCGCGACCGCTGCTGCTACGCCGTTGCCTTGGATTGATATTCCTGCGGTGATGGGGATTCAGACTCGACTCATCTATCTGCTGGCGGATCTGTACGATCAGAAGATGAATGCAGAGATGCTGTTGAAAATGGCGGGAGCCGCTGCTGGTCGACTGGCATTGCGATTTGCCGTGAAGGCACCGTTGAAGTTCATTCCGTTCGTCGGGCAGACTGCCAACGCCGCCATGGCCTTCGCTTACACGTTTTCGCTCGGAAAAGCTTGCTGTTGGTACTTTGGCGAGATCCGAAATGGCCATGTTCCGTTACCGGAAGAGCTCAACAAAGTGTGGGGCGAGAAACTGGAGGAAGCGATCGCCGTGTGGCGAAGTCGACGCGGTACTCAGGCAGCCAAGTGATTCGCCAGGTAAACTGCGTTGAACGATGGTGCTTTCAATCCGTTCGGACGACAATCGCCGCGCGGTGGTTAGATCCCAATCTCTGGCGAGATGAGTTGTCCAACAATCCAGTTCTGGTGACCTATCAACAGCGATCGTCGGGTCGGGTGGCCGGGGTTGGACTGAGGCTTTGCGAAGGAAACCCCGGGGTTTCGCCCAAAGCGGCTCCAACCCCGGCCACCCGAAGATTGAGATTGGACAATTTACTAATTCAGGTGACCTATCAACAACAATCGTTGCGGACGAATCGATGAAACCCGTTGACCATTCCCGTCGCGGGATGACCTATTCTCAATTGATCACGTTCCTGATCCTGATCCTCTTGCCGATCGTCCTGTTCGGGGCGGTTGGTGCGTGGGCATTGTGGGACCGAGGCCAACTACTCTGGTTGACTTGGACGATCCCCGTCAGTTGGGGGCTGGCGTGGCTGCTGTTACGTCGAAAAGATGTCGAGGTCCCGACTCTTGAACTCGGTTCGCGCGAGCACTGGACGCCGAAGGATCATGCGGCTGCAGAGATTGTCGAAGCCGAGTACAAGCGACTCGATGGTGTGACCGGAGAGATGCTCGTCGATGTGGCGTTCTATCGCGAGCGAACTCTGGAATTGGCGAAGAAGCTAGCGAAGCATTATCACCCCAAGGCGAGCGACCCGCTGGACAAGCTATCCGTGGTCGAGATTCTGACTATCGCCCAGTTGGTCTCTGCCGACATGGAAGAGTGGTTTCAGAAGTATGTCCCCGGCAGTCATCTGATTACCGTGCAACAATGGCGACTGTTGTCGCAGGCCCCAGGTTGGTGGACCGCCGCGATGAATGTCGGCTGGATCGCCTCGGTCATCCTGAATCCGTTGAACATCGCTCGCTATGCCATGTCGAAAGCCTTCGTCGACCCCGTCACAAAGAAACTGCAGTCGGGGCTGTTGGGTGCCTTCTTCACCTATTATTTGCGGCAGGTGGGCTACTACCTGATCGAGTTGAACAGCGGGCGGTTGCGTGGTGGAACGGCGCGGTTTCGAGGAGCCATGCATCAGTTGGAGTTTGGCGGAACCGGCGATGCATCCGAGACCGATGCTGTTGTCGAACCAATCACGGTGACCCTCGCGATTGTGGGACAGGTCAAGGCGGGGAAGTCGAGCCTGGTGAATTGTTTGCTTGAGAATCAGCGTGCGGCGGTTGATGTGTTGCCGCTGACGAAGGGGGTCGATCGTTATGAACTGAAGCTCGAAGACTCTAACGATCGCTTAATCTTATTGGACACACCAGGCTATAGCGATGCGGGGGCGACTCGCGAGCAGATCGATTCCACACGGGAAGCGGTTCGACAGGCCGATCTGATTCTATTGGTCATGGCCGCTACGTCACCGGCGAAGCAGGCCGATGTCGCGATGCTCGACGAGTTGAACAACTGGTTTCGCGAGCAGCATCGCCTGAAACCGCCGCCGATCATCGGGGTGGTCTCTAAGATCGATGGTCTGCGTCCCGTGATGGAATGGTCGCCACCTTACGATTGGGAACATCCATCGCGCCCCAAAGCGCAATCCATTCGTGATGCGATCGACTATGCTCAGCAAGCCGCAGGAGATCGTTTATCTCTGATCGTTCCCGTCTGTACGGATCGTGAGCGAAGTCATGTCTACGGGATTGACGAGTGGTTGCTGCCCATGGTCATCGTCCAACTGGATGAAGCACGCGCCGTTTCGCTGGTCCGATCACTGCATCGCGATTATGACCGTCAGCGGCTGCAAAAGACGGTGGCGCAATTTGTTGAGGTCGGTCGTCGCATTACAGACGCCATCCGCAAATCAGTGCTTCATTGACACTTTCTTTGCCACGCAACTCCTTTCAGATTATGGAAGTTGCGCGAAGATAACATCCATATTGACGGGATCTGGGCGCTCTCCTACCATCCCGCCCCAACTGGCTGTTTTTGCCGGTCCTCATCCCGACTCGACTTGAGAGCCGACTGATGACGATTCGCTTAAGAATGATTCCGCTATCTCGCAAGCACGCGTGGATTCAACGTGTTTTTGCGGGCTTGCTGGTCTGCGCAGCAGCCGGAGTCACCGGATGTGCCACATCTTCTGGAAAACACTACACCCATAAGACGATGCCGACGCAGATGCTGGCCGCCAAACGAGACAACGTACAGACTTTAGAGCTGCAGAACCTCGCCCGCGCCTCCAACAACAGCGATGTGATTGATCGCGGTGACGTCCTTGAAGTCTCGATTTCCGCAGGTCTCAATGAAAAAGATACGGTCGTACTGCCGGTTCGTGTGAATGAACAAGGGATTGCGCAGATCCCCGAAATCGGTCCCGTTCCTCTCGCCGGATTAGAGCCTGAAGCGGCCGAAGCCACAATCGTAGCCGCCTGCATCGAACAGCAACTATACCAGCGTCCCACAGTCACGGTCACGATGAAGCGACAACGCATGAATCGTGTCATGGTGACGGGGGCTGTCAAGAAACCGGATATGTACGAATTGCCACGCGGACGCAGCGATCTGTTAGCCGCGATCGTCGCGGCCGGCGGACTAGATGAAGATGCGGGAACGAACGTCGAAATTCGTAATCCGCGCCGTGCGAATGGTGGCCGTTCCTCTCCAGTCGCTTCGGGTGCGAAGCGAGGGATCGACACCGTTGGACATTCCACCTTGCTGCCAACTGAGGGTAGTACGGTCAGTGCAGACAACGAATTTGATGAGAATCTGCTTCCAATCTCCGCTGGCAACGGAATGGAATCGATCAAGATTGACCTGGTTTCGGCCACTACAACGGGCCGCGGCGGATACATCGTCGAAGACGGTGGAGTCGTGCGAGTTGAAAAACGGGACCCGGAACCGCTGCATGTGATTGGTCTGGTTCAAAAACCGAATCGATATGACTTCCCAATCGCCGAAGACCTTCGCGTGACCGACGCAATTGCTCTGGCGGGAGGAACGAAAATGACTTTGGCAGATAAGATCTATGTCGTCCGTCGCATCCCTCAAAGCAGCGAGACGGC
Source organism: Schlesneria sp. (assembly GCA_036499265.1). GTDB lineage: Bacteria > Planctomycetota > Planctomycetia > Planctomycetales > Planctomycetaceae > Schlesneria. Next base: position 3,500 of record DASYEA010000322.1, read on the forward strand.
AGTGGTTGAGGTGAGCTTGCGAGAAGCCAAGCGCAACTCGCAGGCCAATCTGCGGTTGGAACCTGGCGATGTTGTCAGTGTGGAAAGCACCCCGGCAACAAATTTGTATGAAGCCCTCAATATTATTCGATTCAATGTGTCGGCCGGTCTACCACTCGCTGGGGCAGGCTTATTCTAACGACATGCTGGATGACGCCTGAAGCGAAGTTTGCAGCGCAGCACCCCGGTGCCTGGAATTACGATGAGCATGGATGACCGATCACAAATGGAGTCCACGGGGCCTACAACGCACGCCTTGGCAGAAGTCGCGCGTTTTTTGCAGGTCGTTCGTCATCGTTTTCGGCTGTTGATGCTCTGCGTTGTGGTGGGGGGCGTGTTGGGTAGTGCCTGGTACACCTTGACCCCTCCAAGATATGAATCCTCCGCGGAAATCCTGGTCTTGAAGACTGAAGGTGGCGCGATGGATAACAAAGGCTCGAACTCCAGTAATTCGCGAGAAATCCTTGATGTCATGCCCACCTACCAGAAGGTGTTGACCAGCGACGTTGTGCTGGAAGGGGCTATCAAGAACCTACCCACGAAGTATCGAGTCGATTTCAAGGGGCAGAGGAAGTCCAGATGGGCCAAGATCATGCGTGACAACATGACGGTCACGTCCACGAGGCTCACCAACGTTTTGAATGTTAAATATGTTTCCACGAGCCAGGAAGGTTCGGCCCGTGTTGTCGGTGCCATCGTGGATTCCTACCTGAATTTCATGCGACAAACACATCGGAGCAGTGCCAAAGAAACTCTGGCTGTCCTCACACGCGAAAAGGCCGATCTGGAACTGAAGCTCAGTGAAAAAGAGCAGGAACTGCTCCGAGTTCAAGAACGCGCGGGAGTTCTTTTGCTTGGCGATGACAAGAACATGAATGTTGTGATCGACCGTGCGGTCAAACTGAATGAAGCGCTCATCGATGCTCAAAAGAAATCACTCAGCGCGAGAGCCTATCTTGCGGCTGTCGATCTGGCGCTTAAGTCCGGCAGCGATCTTTCGCAACTTGCCCAGCAGGCGACCGGTGACCTCTATCGAGAGATTCTATTGCGCGACATGGGGATCAGTTCGACAGATGGCTTCACCGCGACCAAATTCGAGCAACAACTACAGGATGATCGCGCTGAATTGCGTAATCGCATGATGACTTACGGACGCAATCATCCCAAGATCCGGCAACTGGAAGATCGCATTTCGTCGACCGAACGCTGGTTTTCAGAGCGTTCCCAAGTCGTGTCAAGTTCGTCGAAAGACATGCGCGAACGTGAAATGGGGCCGCGGTTGCGCAATCTCGCGGAACAGAATGTCTATCAAGCAGCGGCGCTCGAGCAGGAAACCCGCGCTGAATTCGACCGCGAAATTGCCACAGCCACCGTCCAAAACAACGAAATGGTGCAGTTGCAGATCCTCGAACTGGATGTGAAGCGAATGCGCAGCTTCTACGATCTGGTCCTCGACCAAATGAAAAAGATCGATATGGGTTCCGATTCCGGCCTGAAGATTAGCGTCGTCAGCGAGCCCCGCGTGCCATTGTCCAAGTGCGCTCCGCGAATTTCGACTACCGTCTTGCTGTGTCTGTTTATGAGCACCGTCTGTGGCCTGGGATTAATCTATGTCTTGGATGCTCTCGATGATCGTTTCCGATCACCGGACGAATTGCAGTGGCAATTGGGTCTACCGATGCTGGCGATGATCCGACGGATGGATCCAATCACGGGGTCGGGAATCGATACGGTCATTACCCATTGCAAACGCGACAGCATTGAAGCCGAAGCATTCCGCACCCTGCGAAGCTCGATCACCTTTTCTAATCAGGATACCACGCGCCTGGTCGTCACCAGCACAGAACCGGGAGACGGCAAAACCACGACTCTGGCCAACCTTGCAGTGGCATTCGCGCAAGCTGGCAAGAAGACATTGCTGATCGATGCTGATATGCGACGACCCGGGTTGTCACAACTGCTCGATCTGAAGGGGCCGCGCGGTCTTTCGCTGGTCCTTCGCGAAGATCGTCCCGTCGCAGAAAGTTGCCTCGAAAATGTCTTCAATCTAGGAGTCAGTAATCTGGACGTGATGCCGTCTGGATTGCGTCCCGCGAACCCTTCCGAATTGCTTTCCAGCGATCGATTCAGCGACATCGTCGCGTGGGCAGAGCAGATTTACGACCAGATCCTGATTGACGCACCACCCGTGCTGGCGGTGACCGACCCTGCGATTATTGCTCGCATTGTCGATGGTGCTGTCATCGTCATTCGTCCCGACAAGAATCGCCGTAAGATGGTCACTCGGGCCGTCGAATCGTTCAAGGCGACGGGTGCATCGGTGGTCGGTATCGTGGCGAATCACTTGGAAACCGGTCCGAATTCCGAATATGGCTATGGCTACGGATACGGGTACGGATATGGCTACGGTCACGATCAGGTGCCAGAAACGAATTCCAGCGACGACTATGATGATGCTGGCTATCAGCGCGCCGCATAGGCAGCATCATTCACGACTTGTTGTTGCTCTCCTTCCGTCATTTCCGCGCGGACGGGAATCCAGGGAACTGTAGAGTCGGCGTCGACGCACATCCAGATATCTTGTTCCAACGCGATGGCCGACAATGATCCGCTGTCTAACTGCGGAACTCCTGCCTGTGTGCGATTGAATTCGCCTGGTTACGATTTCAACAGCTCTCGACTTCCTGCGGTCAGCTTGGTCGCGCTGTCACCAATTCGATATCATAAAATCCCACGCGGGCAAGCCACGCTGCCACTGGCGATTTCATGATCAAACAATTGGAAGATTTCGATGACCGAATTTCGGACCGAGCACGATTCGATGGGCGATGTCCAGGTTCCCGCCCAAGCCTACTATGGAGCTCAAACGCAGCGCGCCGTGGAGAATTTCCCGGTCTCGGGTTGGACGATGCGACCAGAAATGATTCATGCGATGGGCTTGGTCAAATGGGCCTGTGGTGTCGCCAATCGAGATCTTGGCAAGCTGACCGGCACCGGGAAGAATCCGCTGAATGCCGTTCAAGTCGATGCTATGTTAAACGCCGCCAAGGAAGTCGTGGCGGGCCAGTTCGACGGCGAATTCCCGATCGATGTCTTCCAGACGGGGTCGGGTACGTCGAGCAACATGAATGTCAACGAGGTGATCTCGAATCGCGCCATCGAACAAACCGGCGGCAATCGCTTCGACATGAAGAAGCCAATTCATCCCAATGACCATATCAACATGGGTCAAAGTACGAACGACACATTCCCCACGGCGATTCACGTTGCTGTCGCCGTCAGCATCTTTCAGAAGCTGATCCCCGCCCTCAGCCGATTTGCGGACGTGTTGAAGACCAAAGCCCAGCGTTGGGACAAGATCATCAAGATTGGCCGCACACATCTGGCCGACGCGACTCCGTTGCGATTAGGACAAGAGTTCGGTGGTTTTGCACGACAACTCGAACTGAGCGTCGGCCGAGCCAAAAGAGCCCTCGATGCGGTCCTTGAGCTTCCCGTCGGCGGGACGGCTGTGGGATCGGGTATCAACACTCATCCCGAGTTCGGACGACGCACCTGCGAAGCACTCGCGAAAGAAACGGGCGTCGGCTTTGTTGAAGCTGCCAACCACTTTGAAGGGAACGCCCAACGCGATGGCCTGGTCGAGTGCCATGGTCAACTGCGAGTGATCGCGACGACACTGTTCAATGTCGCCAACAACATCCGGTGGCTTGGCTCAGGTCCGCGCTGCGGCTTCTACGAGATCATGTTGCCCGATCGTCAGCCTGGCAGTTCAATCATGCCCGGTAAAGTGAATCCGGTCATGTGCGAAAGCCTGATGCAAGTGGCCGCACGCGTGATCGGCAACGATCAAACGGTTGCTTTTAGTGGTGCGACCGGCGGTCAGTTTCAATTGAACATCATGATGCCGATCATGGGGCATGCGACGCTGGAGTCGGTGGCATTGCTCGCCCAGGGGACGACCGCCTTTATCGACCTCTGCGCGCTGGATATGGAAGCCAATGCCGAAACGTGCGAAGCCAGCGTCGAACAAAGCCTGGCGATGGTGACCAGCCTGAACCCCTATATCGGCTACGAAAAAGCATCGGCACTGGCGAAGGAAGCCTTCAAGTCCGGCAAAACGATTCGCGAACTCTGTCGCGAACAAAACATCCTGCCCGAAGACCAACTCGCAAAGGCGTTGGATCCCTGGAGCATGACCGAACCACAGGCCTGATCAACGTATGGAAGCCGAGGACTCGAAGTCCTCGGCATGGCCATGTCTCTTGTGGGATGGGCTTCCAACCCGTCGCCTTTGACTGGTCCTTGTCGGCATTCGCTTTCGTTCGAGTGCCAGTGGCGGCCGTTCTGGGTTGCCAGTGTCTTCACGTTGCTGCTGATGCTTCGATTGTTTCAGCAGCCCGTGCGACAATCAGCCTCACCACCCATGATGGGCTCGTTGGTGCTTTTATGGGACACCGTCAACGCAAAGCCTCGCCTATCCTGTAACGACACAAGGCTGCATCCCGACGATCTCGCGAGATTCGATCGCGGGTGCTTCCAACAGTCGCTGCAGCCGATGATCCGCCCAGAATCGGATCTTCGGCAATATTTCGTCTCGCAAATGTTTCTTGGCCGAGGCGACATGTCCCATTCGCAGCGTGAACTTGGCGCAGTCGTTGGCACCGGCGGGAATGGCTTCCGCCATCGCTCGCAAACTGGCCTCTGTCGTCAGGCAAAGCATGATGATCGGCAGCAGCGAATCCGTTTCGCGAATCGCTTTCACGGTCTGAATGCCATTCATGACCGGCATCTCAGTATCGAGGATCAAAACGTGCGGGCGAGCGGTCGGCAATTGATTCACCACATCGCCGCCATGGACGGCCGGATACACTTCGAATTCGTTGGCATCTTCCAACGCTTCGGTGACCAGGCGCCGCAAGACGGCGGAGGCATTGGCGATCATGACTCTGATGGGCGGACGCACTTCTAATCTCCGGTCCGAGTTGATTCGAACCTGGTATCGCTTCTACTCGATGCCGTCATGACATCGAAAATGGCCCATTCGCGGAATTCGCTTCGCACATCGTTTCGCTCATCAGCAGCCGTGCTTCGGAGCAGCACGCCAGGACTTCGCCTGGACTGGCTTCAAACAACACTTCAATCGCGGGGTTCTCTTGCGGGTCGTAGTCATCGGGCGAGCCGTTGCTTTGCAGGTAATTGGCCATGTGATCCGCCACACCAATCGTGGCGACAAGCTTGCGATGCTCTGTAGCTTTTGCCGGCTCATGATGCATCAGAATGACTTCCACCAGCGCTTCAGGCAGCTTGTTCTGCGCGATGAACCAGGCACCCAGCTCACAATGATCTGTGCGCAGGATCTCGCGTTCCTGCTGCAGCAGGCCGGGGGCTTCAACGAAATCCAGCGGATCGGCTTTGGCAAAATCCTCAGGGGCGATGATCGCAAACAGCGATCGGCCCACGTCGTGAATCAATCCTGCCGTAAACTCTTCACCGATGAAACCCAGGTTGAACCGTCGATTCAGTGACATCGCCAACATGCCGGTCAGCACGGAATGTCGCCACAGCAGAAGTTGCATCCAGGCCTCGGAGAGCTTCAGTTTGCGCATCGCGCTGCCCAGGCTCGCGGCCAGGATCACGTTGCGGCAGTGAGCGAACCCCAGCCGCGTCACCGCCTGCTTCAGGTTCATGATCGGATTGCGAGCTCCGTAGAACGCGCTATTCGTGATCCGCAATATCTCGGTGGCCAGCTTGGGGTCGCGTTCGACGACGGAAGCAAACTCTTTGATCGAGCAGTTAGGATCGCGGGCCATCGCCAGCGCTTTCACTGCGATGTCGGGGAGCATCTGCCAGACACCACCCTGCACTGTTAACCGCGCACGAAGGTCTTCGGGGGGATTCATTCGCGTCGTCTGGGGCTGACTGAGGAGGGAATCCATCAATCACCTGCTCCGCTGAAGGTCACGCAATTTCGAAACTGAACTACGACGTAGGGCCCGCCAACAGTCCTGCTAGCGAATCGAACAAGTTGTGTGTTTCTTGCGTGGTTTGATCACTTCTAGTGCAACCTTGCCGACCGATGCTGCGAGCGGAATCGAATAAACCGATTGCAGCGGCTGAGGTCAGACCAAGTCTTCAGGTGAGCCGCGCTGCGTCAGCACGCGGACAGATTAACGGGAGACCGTGCGGCGCGTGGCACCACCGAGTTCCGCGAATCCGACTAATTTGTCGGTGGCCCCAATCACTGAGCAGCGCCGCTTGTTTGGTCGAGTAATCACTCGACCGCTTAGTGGATCATATCCAAAGCTGATCCGACAAGCTGATACGACGTTGTCAGCACTTTTGAGTTCGCATCGTAGGCACGTTGAGCCGTGACCAGTTGGGTCATCTCTGAAGTCATATCGACGTTCGAATCTTCCAGCGACTTCTGTTTGACGCTTCCTAAACCATTCGTCCCCGGGATCGCCGTGGTGGCGGTCCCCGATGCGGGAGTTTCACTAAACAAATTGTTCGCTTCCTGTGACAACCCGGAAGGATTGGGGAAACTGGTTAGCTGAATCTGCCCCAGGACTTTGATCTTGTCCGGTTCAGAACCTGTCACGACCGAGACGACGCCATCGGCTCCGATCGTTGTCGAAACGGTGTCTGCTGGAAACGTGATCGGCGGCTGCACAAAGTCGCCAGTGCTCGTGACCAATCGGCCCAAGGCATCCTTCTGGAACGAACCATCCCGAGTGTACTTGATCGTACCGTCGC
>DASYEA010000323.1:0-8481 GCA_036499265.1 Schlesneria sp.
GAGCTCGCGGCCGATCCCCTCCAGTGTCACCAACGCTCGTATCAGCAGCATCAGACTGCCGGGGCAGCGAATGCCGTGATTGGACATGATGCCGACAAAGTCGGACAGTAACCGTCCGACGTTCATGCGTTCGAGCGGCAAGCCGTAGTAGTTGGCAATGAAGTCGCGCATATCGACCTGCAACAATGTGCGATCCACCTCGCGATACGGTTCGCCAATCTGCAGGACCAGTTTGACTGCTCCGTCGACATTCTGCTTACTGATGGCGACCAGCAAATCGATCAACTGCTCGCGAGTCTTATCGTCGAGCATTCCGATCATACCATAGTCCAGCAGGCAAATCGTTCCATCATGTCGGATGCGGATGTTGCCGGGGTGCGGATCTCCATGAAAAACGCCGTATTCGAACGCCTGCTTCATGAAGATTCGCGCGCCGTTCACCGCAACTTGCGGTGGATTAATTGCTTGCGAAATAGGAATGTTGACTGGGTCGGCAAACACGTCGATCGACTGTGTTTGCACGGTCACTCCCGCGAGTCCCACCAGTTCATTGATGCTGTAGGCATCGATGTACTCCATCGTCAGCACGGCTTCCGTTGTCAGTTCCCAGAAGACATTCGGAACGTATAGCGTGGCATCTTCGCGAAACAATCGACGGAACTCGTCCATTGTTCGGCCTTCGCGAGCAAAATTCAGCTCGCGACGGATGGTGCGTGCGAAGTGATTGACCAAGCCCACTGGGTCAAAGATTCTGGCTTCGACGATGTTGCGATCTATCAGTGTCGCAATCTCTTGCATCAGACTGACATCGCGCTCGACGTTGCGGACAGCACCAGGCCGTCGAATCTTGACCGCCAGCGGCGTGCCATTGAAGTGAGTCGCACGATGCACCTGACCGAGCGAACCGGCAGCCAGCGGGATCGTGTCAAAACTGGTGAACAGCTCGGCGATGGGTTTCCCTAATTCTTCTTCCAAAAGTTCGACGGCGTCCGCAGACGGAAATGGCGGCACCCGCTCTTGAAGCTTCTTCAGTTCGACGAGCATCTCCAGGGGGATCAGATCCGGACGGGTGCTCATGACCTGTCCGAACTTGATGTACGTCGGCCCCAGGCTTTCGAGCGTCAGGCGGATCCGTTCGACCATTTTTAGATGGCGAGCGGGTTCGGCCGTCTTGCGTGAGAAGAATCGGCGCGAGCGGTACCAGGCCGAACGCAAGCCGAGTCGATCGGCCAGATCGCTAAAGCCGTGGTTCAGCAATACGGTCGCGATTTCGCGGCTACGCCCCAGGTTGCGAAGCAAACGAAAGGGATGACTATCCAAGTGGGAACTCCGCGGTCACGCCGGATTCTTCGCGACCTGTCGATGCCGATCATGAAAACCTGGCGGGCGACTCGTGCTGTCTGACAGCATCGCAAAGTCGTCCGCGAGCTCCGATTGTAAGCACCGGCGGCACTTCAGGGAACATGAAGCGATTGACAGAAACGAAGATTCGTCACGTTCGCGAAGAATGATCACAGCACTGAGAAGTACGTGGAGACGGCGAAGTCAAACGAGGCGGGAGTCATCGTACGCTGTTGCTGTTTGTAGGTGCAGTAGTTCCGGACTTGCTGCAGCAGGTCGCGAGGTTGGCATGATCGGAACGGTCGCCCGACCGCTTGATAGTGCGTTTTCACCAGATGATCGACCGCAGCATCGTCGTATTGGAACCCCATTCGCGGAGAGAGTCGGCGAATGATCTCGCGGAACTCGGCTTCGGTGGGATCCGGAACCTGGATCTTGTAGGGAATTCGTCGCAAGAATGCTCCATCAACCAAGTCACGAGGTTCCAGATTTGTTGAGAAGATAATCAACTGATCAAATGGGACCTGGATCTTCTTGCCGCTGGGCAGGCTCAGGAAGTCGTATCGTTTTTCCAGTGGAACGATCCAGCGATTCAGCAAGTCGCAAACTGGCATTCGCTGGCGGCCGAAGTCGTCGATCACCAGTGTGCCGCAGTTACTCTTCAGTTGCAGTGGCGCTTCGCACACTTTGGTCTGCTGGTTCTGGCAGACTTCCAACTCTTCCATCGTCAATTCACCCCCGGCGATGACCGTGGGGCGCACGATGCGAATCCAGCGCGGATCGACTCCGGACAAATCGAACAAGCCCTCGCCGGTTTCGATCGGAACTTCCTCGTGAACACCCGGATCGTACAGGCGAATAAAATCGCCATCGATGCCCAATGCACGCGGAATCCAGATTGTCGAGCCGAAGCACTTGGTGATTCGTTCAGCGATACTGGTCTTGCCGTTACCTGGTTCACCGAACAGAAACATCCCTCGGCCAGAGTTGATCGCCGGTCCCAGACGTTCGAGCAGATCGGGGCCAATCAGCAGATCCGAGAACGCTTCGCGAAGATCGCGTTCGGTGACCTGTTGCTGGCCGATGCTCTGAACTTCCATCGCCTTCAAATACTCACGCAGGCCGACGGGAGCGGCACCGTAATAGGTGCATTCCTCGACATAGCGACGAGCTCGTTCGCGGCCCATTTCCGTGATGGTGTATTCGTAGTCACCCATCTCGGCGGTGCCGACGAACGCCACCAGTTGATCGTATTTCAACGCGCGCAGAATCGGGTCGATGATTCCGAATGTCAGTCGAACTTGTTGGGAAATCGCGCGTCCTGTGGCAGATCCGCGGGCCAACAGGTACTTCAAGATCAGACGTTCGATGTCGTTTGAGGTAAGGCCGGTTTCTTCCAGTCGCTCGGGACTGCGAGGAAACCATTCTTCTTGAGACGTGGCTGCGGTCGGCCCGAGCAGCGCTTCGACGCGATCGAACAGCGCCACCAGTTGCGAGTCGCCACGCACGGCATCCGGCACATGGCGCTTCGGTAGCCACGACGTAATTCCCGGCGTCGAACTTTGTGGTGGTGCTGGTTCCGAGCGACTTTCCGTCGCTGGTATCTGATCATTTTTCGCAGCGCTGCTCGACTGAATCCCAAACTCGGCCAGCAGTTGGCTGAGGTCTCGCAAGGGAGGATTGGCGGCGTCGGCAGATCCGTTCGTCTTATTGGTCATTTCGGACGTAAATCCTGGGATTCGACTTCGCAAGTCGCGTGGCCCGACTTTCATGCGGTGGTGTGTCGCCGAGGGAACTGGATTCCCGCTGCAGGAACACAACACGTTGCAAACCTACGCCGACCCGGCGCAAAGGCAAATTGCAATCACCTGACAGCGGAGGACGGATGAATCCGATTATTCCGCAGGATCGTTATGGCCGGCCTGTTTAGGCGAAGGTGCCTTAGAGTTGTGTTGAAGTCGATCCAGAAAATCTGCGGTCATGCCCGCCGCCAATCGGGGCTCTGCATGGAAAATGTCACCGATCGATTTATTGGGCCGCAGCGGATATTGCAGGTTCTGAACGTAGGCATCCCATTCGGATTGCCCTTCTGGCTTCAGTCGCCGCAACCACTCCATGCCAAACGCCACGTGTTCAATCTCGTCTCGATGAATCGCCTTCATGATGGCGGCACTCTTGGGGTCGCCCGCCTTCAGAAAGTAATCTTCAAACTCGAGCGTATGATCAAGGTTTCGCCCTTCGAAAGTGAGCGGCAATCCGGCGATGTATTGCAGCACATTCTCGAAGCCCAACGCCTTCTTCCAGATGTAGCAGTTCACGGGAAGGTCACCGAATTTCACTCCGAGGGCCGACGATCGCTCCAGATGCATCAAAGTGTGTCGCTGCTCATCCTGCATCACGCGAGCAATTCCGATCCGAAACTCAGCGGGTGCATTCGGGAAAGCGACCAGCACCCACGCCATCACTTCCAGGGCCTGCAACTCATGATTTGCCATGATGTGGTGCGCGATGGCGCGCCGCTTGGGGTCGGTGAATGTGTCGGGATGCGGCATCGCCGGAGCGGCCCGTCGCGGCGCGAACTGCAGATTCGCCGGTCGAGTGGGCTCGGTGACCCGAAGCACTTCACCTGGAGTGACATCCGTGAAACTCTCACGAACTCGTTCCAACTTCAGATCCAGAGAATCGGATAACAACACTCGCTCGGCAAAGGCTCGCAGTTCCATGGCAGTTCGGACTTGGTATCGATCGCAATGAATGCGATGCGACTATCCGCGTCCTCCTTCGCAACAGGTCTCGCAAATGGTATGGCATCGGCTGCAAACCAGCTTGTGCCGGATGTCCTGCAGTGTTCCTCCGCAGACCGGACAGACCGGAATTGTCGAACACGTCCCCGTCGTCTGTTCAGGCTGCTTCGGTTGAGAGGCAGAGCGTTCTCTGTCGTTGGCCGGTGTGGTCATGGGATCTTCATTTCGCAACATCGCACATTCAATCGCGGGCAATAGGGTCAGGCCTTGTGGCACTTATACCGCCCACGTAGAACTCCTGCACGTCTGACGGCATCAGCGAGCATCACCGATTCGGCGTAAGGACCATTCCGGTGGCACGCGCCGGAAGAAGTATTTCCAGGCACACCACAGCGCGATCGCGATCAGAAAGAATCCGACGCCGCACAGGCATATCGAAGCCCAGGACTCGATCGCTATCGCCCTGCCTCATTGTTGTCGCTCGATCAGCATTCCGGTCCTTGTTTCATCATCTGAGCGAGTCGTTCTTTAACCTGCTCGACCGTGACATCTTCTACATGAGTCGCAAGCGACCATACATGCCCGAAGGGGTCCACCAGCGTTCCACTTCGATCTCCGTAGAACTGGTCCTGCACCTCTCGTTGTACTGTCGCCCCTGCGGCAATTGCCTGTTTGAAACGCGCGTCGACATCTTCGACGTAGATCATCAGGCTGACCGGAGTTCCCTTCAGAGTCTGCGGGCTGATGGCGTCCATTTCTGGAAACTCATCGGCCAGCATGACCGGAGAATCGCCAATCTTCACTTCAGCATGCATGATTTTCCCATTGGGACCATCCAGACGCATCAGTTCCACGGCCCCGAACGCGTTCTGATAGAACTCCATCGCTCGGGTAGCGTCAGAGACGATCAGATACGGGGTGACAGAGTGATATCCAGCGGGAATCGGTTGAACGCTCATGACAATCCTTTATCGCATACGAGAGAGAAGCATCGTCCGCTTGGGATGAGACACCAGCGCGGGCGACGATAATCGGAGCGGTGGTTGGAGGGAAGAGTCAAGCTCACCAAAATGCGATGACGGTCGTTAGTTCGAGCATTCAATCCAATATTCGTCGCGGTTGGGAAAATGCTTTGTTAGGATTCCACCACGAATATTGACTGGAGCTATTCGCATCGGGTGATTCATGCTTACCTGGTTAAAGAGTCTCATTAACAACTGGTTTCCTGTCCCGTCGCCGTTGACGGATGAGGAACGACAATGGCTCGACCGTTCTTTTGCCTGGCTCACGAGTGAGTTCGGTGAAGAGCGGTTACAGCGGCCAACGGTATTACCGACCGACGAATTCTTTCCCGATCGCTATCTGGGAACTCCCGAGGACGTCCCGGTGTTACTCGACCGAATTTGCCAGCACATGGACGTCGATCGATCTCGGGTGAGGCTCGAACTTTACCAGACTCCGGCTGCAGACGTGATAGCGTCCAGTTTCGATCCTACTTTAAATCGCTCCTATGCCTTGGGAGTCTACGACAATGACGGGGAGCGGATTGTTATTTGGCTCGAGAGCACGAACCTTACTGATGTAGAAGCTGTGATCCGAACACTGGCTCATGAACTAGGCCATGTCCATCTGCTTGGTGACGGACGACTCAATCAATCCAATCCTGATCATGAACCACTGACCGATCTTCTAACCGTCTTCATGGGGTGTGGTATCTTCAGTGCCAATAGAGCGCTGACAGAGACGAATTGGAAGGCGGGTCGCTGGTCGGGTTGGAGCATATCGACCGGCGGTTATCTCTCGATGGCCCAGTACTCTTATGCGCTCGCCCTGTATGCCCGCGCGCGACGTGAACGATCTCCTTCTTGGGTTAAATACTTACGGCCGGACGTCCGGGCCATGATGCAAACGGAGTTGGCGCGGCTTGGCAATTCTTTGCGGCAGGAAAGCCTCACTTTCGACCCGGTCCAATCACTCGAAGATGGGTCGTCATCGAAAGATAAGGTCGAAGAACTCGCACCGCATCAGGCAGACGGACAAGTCGACGAGTCGGAAGACGAAGCTGTTCCAGTCGATGCTGATGACCCTTTTGCACTGGGAACTTTGTGCGCCGCGGAGAACGATCACGAAGCCGCTGTCCAGGCTTTCACGAAATCGCTGGAATTGCACCCTCATGATGCAGAAGTCTGGCTGAGTCGAGCCAATTCCTATTTGTCTCTCAAGCAATGTGCCAATGCCATCGAAGATTGTACCAAGGCAATCCATTATGGTCCGCGAGAGGCGTGGGCTTACTGTCGTCGGGCCGAAGGGTATTTTCGTTTACGACAATATCAAGACGCGATCACTGACCTGGACCAAGTTCGGAAGCTAGATCATCTCATTGCGATGCAATATCTACTCAGCGGGCTAGCTCACTTTGGCTTGGGAGCCCACGATCGAGCCTTGGCAGAACTCAATCAAGCAATTCGATATGCTCCGACTTGGGCGGAGAACTATCTAGCGCGTGGTCGCGTGTATGAAGCAATGGGTAAAGATCGCTTGTCGCAGGCTGATTTTGCGAAAGCGGTTCATCGCGAACCTCGCTTTAATGACCCCGTCATGCGAGCGTCGTCGATTTCCAGCGTACCGCTTTGAACACTTTCGAGTGGCCGAGAGTTCGCCGGGCCGAAAGAAGTGCTGGTACGATAGCTCTCAGGCGACAATTCTCGATAGAATCCTGCGACATCTTCTGACCCTGTTTCGGTCTTTATCCGCTGGATGCATCATGGGATTCACCGTCTATTACCGGTCGACCGAGCCGATGGAATCTGATAAGGCGGCGCAGATTCGGTTTGCCTTACAGGCTGCGAATGAAGGCCGGACATGGCTGAGTTGCGAGCCGGCTCATTTGTTTCTCGATCAGGAAGACGGTCATCTGCTGGGCGGGAGCAAGCCGAACTTTACGCCTCATCCTGATGATATCGCATCCGCTGAAGCCCAAGGGTTGCCCGATGGGACACTGATGGATGTGCTGCGAATTCTCTGTGATATCTCCGAGGAACATGGGGTTGATTGGGCACTCAGCCACGATCATGATCCGGGACCGATCGGGTTCGTACGGGAGGGGACGCCTGATTCTCAATTAGTCGGCGAGTTAGAGCAGATTTCTGAGCTTGGCGGTCTGCTTGAAGAACTCGAATCCGAGTTCGACACAGAACTGCTGCAGGAATCTGGCGACGAAAACTTCGACGAAGATGAGCCGCCGTCGAACAAGAATCAGCGCAAGGACGACGACAATGATCCGCCGATTCTCAAGTTGTTTCCCGGCGATTCCTAAGGCGGCCCCGGCCGCCTTCGTAGGTTATGCTTCAGCATAACGATGGGCTCGAAGGGGCATCGCTCATTATCGAAATTCAGAGTTATGCTAAAGCATAACCTACCGGACTACTTATTCGCATCGGACTCCTCTTCCAGGTTAAATTGATGCATGAACCGATGAGCAACCGGGGCGAGTAACACGGCCATGATTGTCAAGAACGCGACACCGCTATAGAGGGCGTACACGGTGGCGAACAGTTTGGCGGGAGTTGTCTTGACCTGCTCGACCGGGCCCATTCCGGTCAGGATCATTGACGCATTCAACAGCGCATCGACCCAGGGGAGTTCGCAGTAGTAGTGATATCCGGAACTGCCGATCGCCAATGAGAAGAGCAAAACGATCGAAGCAACGCCGATGCTTCTGACCATGCGCCAGGCAAATTGGGGACGGCTGAGCAGCGGGTCGGATTTCTGTTCAAACATGAGATGCTTAGGGAAGAAGAGGTCTAGTTACTGTTACGAGACTTGGAGATCGTGAATACGATCTTGGAGCGGCCATGTCCAGCGTGCTGACTTGGCTGTAGTCAACGCGACCGCTGAACTCTGTTGTCTCAGTAACGGCTGGCGATTCTCAGCGTACGTGATGTCAGTCATTTGCCGCCGGTGGAATCCAAGGCCGATTCTTCCAGAGCGATCATTTGTCGGTACCGATCGACGATTTCCGGCTTGGCGACGCGTGACAAGTTTTGCTCAAGGATGATTGTTTCGAGTGTATTGATCAGGCGGCGGAATTTGACTTCGCGCAATTCGTGCTGCGCGGATTGCCCGTTCGCTTCGGCCTGTTTCAGTCGCTGCTCGTACGCCTTCCAACTGGGTAACTCTTTAATCTCGTTCAGCAGGTGTTCCTGGTTATCGGGCTTGAGCAATGCTGATTCTTCCCAATGTCGTTCGTCCCCCAGTTCAGGCCACTTGTCGGTTACTTCCTGCAGGAGTTCTCGTCGTCCTGACCCTGGGCGTCGTCGTTGGCCGCGGCCCTGATTTCTGGGATTGCGACGATGCTCGTCGTATGCGGCGACGACTCGTGTCGCATCATCTTCCA
>DASYEA010000324.1:0-3066 GCA_036499265.1 Schlesneria sp.
CTTTGACACCCCCCTTGGGATCGCCAATCGGATCTGGAAGGTTGGCAGGAACAACGGCTGCCGTCGGAGCAATGGATGCGTATCCGTTGAGATACCGCATGAACATGGGCTTCTTCACGGCCCCCTTTTTGCCGCCACCGGGAGTCAATGCCCAGAGGTTACCGTCACCTTGCTTGGCAGCAACGAAACCCATCCCAGCCAGGTTCTCAAGAAAGCTTTCTTTCTTTTCGAGCTTCTTGATAGGAAAGTGCATCTCATAGGCGACATCTTTGCCGACAACCACGTCGACTCGGATCGGCTTTGTGGTATCAAGACCCTCGGCGAAGCTATCGATCAGCGGAGCTAAGGCCTCTTTCCATTGCTTCTTCAATGCGGCGGTGGGGGCGAGTTCCACCAGATATTGCAAATCGCCCTTGAGAGGATCGACACCAGTTTGAACAACCTGAATGCGGGCTTCGGGTTGAGCAACGGCGGATTGCACCATCAACAGTGCGGCGGCAATCGCCACGAATAAGCTTTTCCGCACGGACACTGGTCACTCCTTTCGTTCGCGTCTGTCGACAGGACATCTATGCAAGTCGATCGGATTCTAACGATGGGCGGCAGGTTGGGGAAGACGCGCGGGTCAGGTTTAGGCGGCTTACCGCAACCAAATCAGTCTGTCTGGTTAACCTATGTCCACTATGTTGACGTGGCTTGGCTGGCGTGGCCACATTTGGCTACGAAGGAAGCCGACTTGGATAGCCGTACAGATCGAAGGACTTCTTCCAGCGTGAATAGACCTTCCGCATCGTCCCTTCGTCCATATTGAACGAGTTCTTGCGATATTCGTTCAGTGAAGGAAGCTCCTTCTGCAGAACCGGTTCGACCTTGTCCCAGCCACCCAGGTTGAGCGCGTCGTAAACCTGCTTCATCTGGCCCATCGGATCGGCTTCCAGGTCTTCGAATCTCATTTCGTGCAGGCGGCCGGCCGGGATCAATTGCTTGGTATTTTCGTAGGTATCGATGCAGTCCCTGTAGACCTCGAAAATCTCTTCATCCATTCCTTTGAGATTCGCCTGACCCAAGCCGTTCTCCAGGAACAAGGTCTTTCGCAGATGCATACTGGAGCTGAAGACGGCATACGGATCGCGATAGATGTAAACGAACTTTGCGTTCGGAAACATTTCCAGCAGGACCGGAACACGGAAGGTGTGCGACGGCGATTTCAAGACAATTGGCTTGTTGTCGCGCACGGTCAGCTTCTTGACGAACGTCATGAAGGCGTCTTGCCAGCGGCGGCGTTCGTCGGGCGTTAGCTGCTTCAGATCGAAGAAACGGCACGTTTTCTCCGGGGCTCCCTGATGAGCCAGCATCAGATACGGAGACATCAGCGTCAGCAGCAGGAGAGCCATTTCATCTTCCTGCGGCAGATTCCAGCCGGCAGGAATGTTGTCCATGGGACGCGTTTTCGGCAGCACCCAGCCGGTCAGTCGCGTGACGATTTTCTCGGTCAACAGGAAGTTGCCCGGATACATTACCTGATACAAGTTGGGGTAGGTGAACTGGGGATCGAGCGTCATCAGGTTGTGCAGCAACGTGGTGCCGCTGCGCCAGTGTCCCAGGATGAAGATCGGAGGATGTTCGATCTTTTGCCGGGCGATCTTGCCACCAAACAGCACCGATTCCCAAAGATCATTCGACGAATTCAGCATGCTGAGCGGCGTGATGGTCGCCATCCGCGGCAAGGCTGCCAAACCCATCGGAGGGCGACTGGCGAGCAATCGCAACCACGTCCCGAAAGTCAGTCCATGCCAGACGCAAAAATGGCCCTGTTTTTTCGGTTTGCTCTCCGGCCGGTTGGTTTTTGATCCGGCTGCGGGTGATTCGGCGGTCGGGCTGGTCTGGGGAGTCGAAGTCACTCGGCACTCTTCCTAGTGCGGGTCGCACTTCCGTGTCGCGTTGAAACAGGGGTTAGACACAGTGGGTTTCCGCTTGCGGGACGCCACAGTCAGGCGGGATGCACTCTCAAGTGGTGAACAGGGTCGACACCGTGCCCATCAGGTCGACACGCGATCCGTCGCAACAGTTGGCGAAGATCCGTAAATTAGCAGGTTTTCGCAGGCCGTGCGAGTTCGGATGCAGGTTTCGATTCTTCCTATCGACCGCGAATGATTTCAACTGGAATCATAGGAGCAACGGCGAGCAACTCGGTCAGATACGGTCTCGTCACTGACTCAAATGGTGATAATCAGGCCAGTCGTTCTTCGAAAAGAGCGGTGCGATACATCGTTCGGACGACCCGGAACCCAATACTTCGATAGAGGTCCACCGCGGGCTGATTGGTGGCGGTGACTTCCAGCACGATGCGTTGGCGGCGGGCGAGGGCGAAGCCTTCAAGTGACTTCAACACGAGGGCTCGACCCAGTCCCAGTCCACGATGCTCGGGAACAACACCGACGTTTTGAATTGCCCCGTTGATCGGTGTGGGGCCCAAGCCTTGAATCGTGCCGCAGTCTTCCGGAATTCCCTGTTGATTTCGACAGACGATTAACCACGTGGCCGGGCCCAGGAAACTGTCCTGCTGACTGATTTCATGCATCAATCGGACGCAACCGAAATATTCGCCCAAGCTCGGAAAGACCTCGGCATCCATCTCATCGCGAAAACTGCGATGCTTAGTGAGGGCATGCCGTTCGACATCGGCCTCATCCCATTCGTTCCAGTCGTATCCTTCAGGCAATTCCGCGACCGGGATCGGCGTGTTCGCCAGATCGATCTCCATGCGGTAGCGTTTGAAGTAGTGCAGTCGCGTTGGCATGCATTGATTCTAAACTGCGAAATCGCCTCGTCAAATGCAGCCGATTGCCGTTTCGCAACGTTCGTCGTTGAGTTATCTGGTGATGTCGAAGATGTCGATTTCGACAGTCATCAGGTTGCTACGGCATTGTATTTGGGAGGGCGAGGCTCCTGCCAAGTCTTCTCAGGGTCGTTGCCCAATGTAGACAGCACACTCCGTGTGCTGAATGCGGCACTTGGAGAGGCTGTGATTAGGTTGTTTCGCGAAGTAGCCTTCTCGCTCCGAGG
>DASYEA010000325.1:0-2735 GCA_036499265.1 Schlesneria sp.
GCGATTCCTCATGCTTTTCCGCCTGAGACAGCAGATCGGCCTGCTTGATCTGCAGGTTGATCTCTTTCGGATCTAACTTGCAGGCCTCGGCATTCGCATCGACCGCTTCGCCGAGATAGCCAAATCCCGCGAGAACTTCGGCCAGTCGCGCTAGATTAGCGGCCGTCTTAGCTTTCCCCTCTGCCATCTGTCTCCAGATGGCCATCGCTTCGTCTTTGCGCTGTAACGAATGAAAATACTCGCCCAGATATTCTTTGTACTGAGCCGATTCCGGGGCCAGCTCGATCGACTTGCGATACAGCGCCAATGCATCGTCGATCATTTCGGCATGACGGAATAGTTCAGCGACTTGCGAAGCGATCAGGGGATCTTTGGGCTTGGCGGTGGTCAATCGACGCCAGACGGTCCCGGCGTCTTTCTTTCGAGTTGCCTCGTCACGCTTTGTATCCTTCAGAATCAAGCGACCCCAATCGCGTAGCGTGTCAGGATTGTTGGGTTCGTACTTATCGAGTTGCTCATACTGCGCGATCGCTTCGGGGAACTTCTGCTCGTACACCAACTGCGCGATCAGTGCGTTTCGCAATTCTTTTCGTGACGGAGCTGACTTCAATCCCTTTTCGAGCCAAGTCTGTGCTTCGGTACCGCGACCCAGTCCCGCAAGTAATCGAGCCAATCGCGAGATCGCTTCCAGATCTTCAGGATTTTTCTTCGTCCACGCTTCGTAGTAGCCGATCAGGCCCGCTTGATCGTCGGTCCGCAGGTAGACGTTTTCGATTCGCCGCCGAACTTCGCGGAACAGCCAGTTATCGGGGTTCAGTTGCCCGAGCAGCTTCTCGAATTCCTTGATCGCCTCGTCCGATTTGCCCAAGCGAACCTTGATCTCGGCCGCTTCCATCTGGAACTGTGACTGACGGTATTTGTCCTTGGAGGTCTTGGCCAGATTCTCAAACCGCGGCAATGCGGCGGTGAACTCATTCTCTTCGAGCAGCGTTGTGGCGATCTGTTCCTGAACACGTGCGTCATTCGGAAATTGCTTTTCCAGACGGTTCCAGACTTCAAGAGCCTTGTCATTCTTTTGAGCTCGCTGATAGACGCGGCCTAGTGTTTGAAACACTTCCAGTTGGTCGGCCGGTGCTGGCTTGCGCTGGATGGCTCGTTCGAGTGCTTCGGCAGCTTTGTCGGGTTGTCCAACTAAAACCAGCGCTTGCCCCAGGTAGTAGGGCGAAAGATAGTTCTTGTCGTCCAGGTCCTCAGCCTTGCTGAATGCTTCGACCGATGCGGCATCTTGGCCGCGGAGCGATTCCATCAAGCCGACGATCATCCATGACGAAGAACCGGCAGCTCCCTTTGCTGCTGCTGCTCTCTCGCGATAGGCCTTAATGAAGCCGTCGAGTGTCCCGCGTTCGACGTAGAAACCATAGACCTTGTCGAGGGCCGTGCCGCGGTGAGGATTCTTTTCCAGGACCGTCACGAACTTGGAGTTCGTCGTTACCGCCTGCACTTCCTCAGGGTCGGCCTCTTGACCGATCACCGGGAACGAATACGCCAGACTGAACGTACAAACCAGAACCATCCACGTTCGCGGTCGAGTGGGAAGGAACACCATGGGAGGAACTCCGGATGCTTTTAGAAAAGGCCAGCAACCTGTCTCGGTTCGGCCTGAAGTCGGTTGTGGTATCAACGATCGAAGGATTGAAATGTGGGCGACGCTCTGCGTCATTAAGGAATGAACCTGGGCGTCATCCCTCTTGTTGGCCGCGATCGTGCGGCGAGATGCATCAGGCATTCTGTCTTGATCCGCTTGCGTTGGGAAGCGTGCAGCGACAGAATCTCGCGAACCTTATTGAACAGACAACTTCAGTCCCATCAGTGTCGATTCACCGCTCGGGCATCGTCCAAGACGGCTCACTAAGCCATCGGAGTTTCAACGCATGTCGACGACAGCAGAGACGCAGCAACTGTGCGATCAGTTCCGAGCCGATTTTAAAACTCTTCGCGACGAAATCGGCAAGGTGATCGTCGGCAACGACGATATCGTGCAGGGGACGCTGACCTGCCTGATCGGCGGCGGCCATGTGTTGCTGGAAGGTGTGCCCGGTCTGGGCAAAACGATGCTCGTGCGAACGATGGCCGATGCGCTGCATCTGAAATTCAGTCGCGTCCAGTTCACTCCCGACCTGATGCCCGCTGACCTTTTGGGAACCAACGTCGTCTTGGAAACACCGGACAAGCAAAAAAAGTTCGAATTCCAACAGGGACCGATCTTCACCAACATTCTGCTGGCGGACGAAATCAATCGTGCCACGCCGAAGACACAGTCGGCGCTGCTGGAAGCGATGCAGGAACACACCGTCACGATTGCCGGTCAAACTTATAAGCTGCCAGAACCGTTCTTCGTGCTGGCGACGCAGAACCCGCTGGAAATGGAAGGAACCTATCCGCTTCCCGAAGCGCAGCTCGACCGGTTCTTCAACAAGCTAATCGTCAAGTTCCCGTCGCTGGAACAGTTGGAAGTAATCCTGGATCGAACGACGGAAGCAAAGACGCCCCGAGCGCAACCGGTACTGACCGGCGAACAAGCGTTGGCGATGTCGCAACTCGCTCGTCAGATTCCGATCGCCGATGACGTGCGCCGCTATGGGATCCAACTCGTCCTGGCGACGCACCCGGATCACGCCAGTTCCCCGGATATCACCCGCAAATACGTCCGCTACGGCAGCAGTCCTCGCGGGGCT
>DASYEA010000326.1:0-7885 GCA_036499265.1 Schlesneria sp.
TATTGATAGCATCAATGTGAGTTTGCGTAAGGTAGTTCATCTGTCGTTCGCAGGTCAGACAACTCGCGATACTCGCTCAGCTCCCTGTGCGGATGTCACTGAAGTTATCTCAGCAGAGGCTTATGAGGTGGTGTCTCTGGATGCGCTCGTTCGTGCCAAGCTGAATTCATTCCAGCGGAAAGATCGAGTCCATCTGCGTGATCTACTGGAAGTCGGGCTGATCGACAGTTCGTGCCTGCCGAATTTAGGGCCCGAGAATGCCGAGCGACTGCGACAAATTATCGACGATCCGGATGGCTGATTCCTACCTCAACAAGATCGCCACCGAAAAGTAGATCACCACGCCGACGATATCGCTCAACGAGGCAATCAGCGGGTTCGACATGATCGCGGGGTCCATCCCCAGCGATTCGAAGAACATTGGCAACAGCGATCCTGTGACGGTGCCCATCGTGACAACCAGCGCAATCGTGATCGCGACGACGCCGGCCTGCATCCAGTCCCGACCGAACAGGCCCTGGAGCGCCAACCAGGCGAAGAGCCCCAGCACCAGTCCAAGGATCATGCCTGTTAAGAGCTCTCGAATCGCCATTCGAATGCGGTCTTGTCGAGACAGCGGCTGCATTGCCATCGCCCGAATGACCAGCGTCGCTGACTGTGAGCCCGTATTTCCGCCGCTGGCAAGAACCAGTGGCAGAAACCAATCGAGCCAGTTGCTGTCGTTTTCAACTTTGCCAAATGCACGCATGACAGTCGCCGTGCCCAAAGCCATGACCGACAAGACCAGCAGCCAGATTCCACGCTTCCAGGCGATCGTCAACAAGGGCGTCGAAAGATAGCTGTGCTCCAGCGGCTGCATCGCGGACTGACGATAAGCATCCTCTGCCGCCTCTTCCTGAATCACGTCCAGCACATCGTCGTGCGTGATGATTCCGACCAGCCGATTCTCCTCGTCGAGAACCGGCAGCGCGATCAAGTCAAATTTGGCGATCAGTCGCGCCGCTTCTTGCCGATCATCGCTGACGCGTACGGCAATCAATTCACGGCGCATGACATCAGCCAGCAGCGAATTGGACCGAGCCAGAATCAGCTCGCGTAGTGTGATCACGCCATGCAAGTGCCGAGCGTCGTCGACAACGAACACGTAGTAGATCGTTTCGCTGTCAGGAGCCTGTTGACGCAGCCGGTTCAACGCCTCGCTCACACCGATGTTCTCGGGCAGCAACGCATACTCGGTCGTCATGATCGAACCGGCCGAGTCCTCAGGATAGGACAACATCCGGCGGATTTCGTCACGTTCGGCCTGAGCAATCAGTGGAAGGAGCGCTTCCAATTGCTCCTCGTCCATGTGCTCCAGCAAATCGACACGGTCGTCGGCCGACATCGCTTCGACCAGTTGCGATAGATGCTTACGATCGACGGCGGCGATCAGCTCGATCTGTTGAGAGGGCTCGATGATCTCGAAGATCTCGGCCTGTCGATCAATCGCAGTCGATGACAGCACCCGCCACGTGTCGGCGGGGTCCAGACCCTGCAACACCTCGGCAATGATAACCGGGTTCAGAACTTCGCAGAATTGCTGCAGGCCGATGTCATCGCTTTCGGCCAGCATCAATTTCAGATCCGGCTGAAGCAGCGGGTTGTAAACCAATGTCCCCGCTGATGACCGGATGCTGCTCATAGCAATCTCTAAAACAAGAACCCCAACCGGGACCAGCCCAGTGGGGTTCTGTCAGCAAACCTGATATCGACTTCCCAATCAACGCTTCGAGAACTGGAAGCCACGACGGGATTTCTTGTGGCCGTACTTCTTACGTTCAACCATTCGGCTGTCACGGGTCAGATAGCCGCCTTCGGCCAGCGTGGCGTGCAGACCTGGATGGATCGCTTCCAAGGCACGAGCGATACCAAGGATGATCGCTCCAACCTGACCAGTTGTTCCGCCACCGTTAACGCGAACCCACACGTCAACCGTGCCCAGCTTCTCGGTCGCCTTCAGCGGAGCTTGCACCAGAATCTGGTCGCGTTCGATGCAGAAGAACTCTTCCATTGGGCGATTGTTAATGACGAAAGATCCGTTGCCGGCCTTCAGTCGGACGCGAGCAACAGCCGTCTTACGACGTCCGGTTCCCATCGCGACGCCAAATCGATCCAGCTTACCACGGCGAATGACCGGAGCTTGCGGCTCGACTACTGCCACTGGGGCGGAAGTTTCTTGGGTGAACGTCAGTTCACCGGGTTCTACGGAGCTGGTCGTATCGTCCATGGGGCACTGCCAATTCGGTTGCTATTGAGAGATATTTTTAGTGAAGCGAATACAAGTTATTTAGGCAGCAGATGCTCGGGCAGCGGGGCTGGCTGTTGAGCTTGGAACTGATGGCTTGTTCCAACAACCAACTTCAGCTTGTCCAGCATGTGACGGGCCAAGGCATTCTTCGGCAGCATGCGCTTGACGGCCAGATGCAGAATCTCGGTTGGCTTCTTGGCCCACAGATCAAGTGCTGCGATATTACGTTGACCGCTAGGCCAGCCGGTGAACCATTGATAGCTCTTCTTGGCCATCTTCGTCGTGTAGTGTTCATGATCCTTGTGGACCATTTCACCACCGGTGAATCGCACCTTGTCGGCATTCAACACGATGACGTAATCACCGGTGTCGCAATGAGGAGTGTATTCGGGCTTGTGCTTGCCCATCAGGATAGTTGCCAGTTGCGTCGCCAAACGCCCGACCACCATGCCTTCGGCATCAACAACGTACCACTTCGGAGCGTACGCTCCACCTTGGCGCACTTCCGCCGGTTTGACAAATGATGTCTGTGGAGCGATCACGACCGTCCGCCTTCCGTCAGTATCCGAACACGCAGGAGAAAGACCTTCATCCTGCAACAACAATTCATGGAGCCAGTCAGACCGCACGCGCACAAAGGGCGAAATGGTCCGCCGAGGGAGGAGAAAAGGTAACGATTTGTCGAATCTGCTTCAACCGTCCGCAGAAAATTGTCATGTCCTCGGCGATAAGTCAAATAGGTGTCGACCTTTCCGTCTCGGACGCGTAAACTGGTTGCGTCAGCGACTTTGGCCAGCAAGCAGGCGTCCTAACTATGTCGCAAAGCCTGCAACAGTATGTAAATACGCAGTTGTTATGCGTTCGCGGTAGTCACATGTGGCCGTGAGCGTTGTCGTTCTCGAACTGAGCCATCTCACTGAGAACTCGCTGCTTCGTGTTGCCATGACGACGGTGTTCACTTAGGCGGGGTGCCGCCAAAAGAGCGGAAATGGAGTCCGAGAAGAACATCCCTCTTGGCGTTGGCCGAAGCAAATCACCCGTCAGTTCGATCAATTCTTCATCGATGAAGGCCGCAAACTCTTCGGGGTAGTCTTCCATTGGAGTGAGATCGAACAGAGATTGGTATTGCTGAGTATCGATTGCCAGTCCCGATAATCGGCGCGTGAGGTAGAACGCTTTCAAATCATCCTGGCCATAGCGGAAGACGCGATTAGGAATCAGCGTCTGTGAGTTGACGGCTGCCATGTAATCGTGTGAGGCCTCTGGATTGATCGTCTTCCATGCGTTGTCAAACGTTTTGTTGGCAGCGGATGAAATCGCCGCCGGGCCGAGTCCCAGCATCTCATAGCGGTCTGGTCGAAAGCTGTTTACTTCGTACTGAAAGCGATTCGCCTTACCAATGACTTCGCTGCGTTCGAAGTTTGTCAGCGAAGTCTGAACGAAACCGTCGTCGAGCAGTTGCTCGCGCAGCGCCAACCAGTTTTCAACCGCCTGATCTTGATTTGGGAGTTGAGCCAGCAATTTGGGGTCTTGCGACCAGGCCGTTTTCAAGCCCCGAAATGCGACGAGATGATAAAGGCCAATGTGATCCAGCCCGATGTCGCATGCCTGTCGCAAGTCGGACCGCATTTCATCCAGTGACTGTGCTGGAAGATTGAAGAGCAGGTCTCCTGACGCAGTCATCCCGCGGCGATGCGCCTCACGAACGACTTCCGCAAAGACCGATCCAGTGCCATAGCCCAGTCGCCCCATCTGTTTCAGGCGGTTTTCGTCAAACGATTGGATTCCCATGCTGATGCGCCGATGACGTGGAGCCATTTCTTCATCGAGAATGTCGAGCAACAGTGGCTGGCGACGAATGAAGTTGCTCGGAACCCCTTCCAGCGTGACTTCAGCCTCAGAAAGGTCGAATGACATATTGGCCGCACGGCAGAGCAGGCGGAATGAATCAGAGGGAGTCAGGTTCGCCGTGCCTCCGCCAAAGTAGAGGGCTGCGACTTTGCGTCCCCGCAGTTCTGGTTGAGCATCCAGTCGCTGCTCGAGTTCCTTCACAATCAGCGAAGCCACCAGCGCCGCTTTGAAGCCGCTGAATTGTTCATGCGGAAACGTGCAGAATCCGCATCCTCGAACGGTTGGGTTACAGAATGGGTGCGGCAGGATACCAACCAGCAGTTCACGCTCGCCCGCAGGGCTCATCGGAAATGCCAGGAAGCGCTCTTGTTGGTCCAATGGCTGGGCCGGAGGCATCGCCGCAGCGAGTGGAAAACTCTGCAGCAGTCGGTGTCGCTGCGGCTTCATCATCCGTCGTCGCAGGATGTCACGCGTGACATTGGTCGTGCTGGGGGCGACAGTTGGGACAGGGGTTGTTTTGAACACAAATCGTTGCGACATGGCGAGGTCTCCGTTTCGCGATCCAGAGTTGTTGTCCGATCACGGCTTCCTTAGCCAATGCGATGCCAATCCGGGTTGTTTGTTGCAATGCACCAAAGCGGAGGCACTTACGCTAAATTCGGTTGCTATCCACTCTTGTTCGTCGGAGAATAGCTGGCGACAAAGCATGTCTTTCGATAGGCGCAGAATGTCGTTTGAGGGGATTTTCGCATGAGCCTGTTCCGATCCGAAGAACTCGCAATCGCGGAGGGGTTGGCCGGCATTGGGTACTGCAATCCATTCTTGCCTGAGCGGATGGCCTTGGAGCAGCACGTTCTTGGCGAAGACTATCTTCCGAGTCCGCTCATCATGTCCTGGCGGCCGACGAAGTCGCCCGTAGACAACTACCCGAACTTTCCCCGACTGTGCGAGCGGGCTGAACGACTGACCGCTGCACTGCGCTCACGTCTCATCTCGACTCACTCTTTTTCGTCGTCCGAGTTGCGCATGTACGAGGACATCGTCTTGTACTTGCTGTACTCGCGTTACATGCCTTATCTAAATGAACCGTTGCTTCCCGGTGCGACATCGGGCCGAAAAGCGGCGATTGCCGCGGTGTGGAAGGATTTCTCAAAGGACTTCGGCCATTTCCTGAATCTGCCCGAGCGACAGTTTCCCTCCGACTACCAGCCCGCACACGCCTTCGCCGTGCTGGTTCAACTGCATCGAGCCTTCCTTGGCATCTACGAGTACATCATTGGTGGTTCGATGCCCATCGCGCGCTTACGGGCGGCCGTCTGGCAATCGGTCTTCTCACATGACATGCGGCGATACTCCCGGGTGCTCTTCCGATGTCTGAGTGATGTTCCCACATTGATTCTTGGACCATCAGGTTCCGGAAAGGAACTTGTCGCTCGCGCGATCGGGCATTCCCGGTTTGTTCCGTTCGACCCCAAGACGAAAAGTTTTCCCGAAGACCAGTTCGAGGACTTTCATCCACTGAATCTTTCCGCCCTGGCTCCCACCTTAATTGAGTCAGAACTGTTCGGACATCGTCGCGGTGCGTTTTCGGGTGCGGTTGGCGAGCGCGCGGGATGGCTGGAGGCGTGTAGCTCATCCGGGACCGTCTTCCTCGATGAAATCGGCGACTTGGAGGGGGGACTGCAGGTGAAGCTATTGCGAGTTCTGCAAACTCGAGTCTTTCAGCGTGTCGGTGAAACAACCGGCCGAACGTTCAGCGGCAAAATCGTCGCCGCTACAAATCGAGATCTGGCTGTCGAAATTCACGAGGGCCGCTTCCGCGAGGATCTCTACTTTCGCCTTTGTGCAGACATCATTCACACTCCAACTCTGCGGGAGCAACTGGTCGAATCACCGGACGATCTGGCCACTTTGGTCTCCTTCTTAACGCGAAGAATTATTCCCGACGATCCCACCGAATCCGCGTCACTGGCCGATGAAGTGGTGGCCTGGATCACCGCGAATCTCGATGAGAATTACACGTGGCCCGGCAACATCCGCGAACTCGAACAGTGTGCTCGAAACGTCATGATCCGCGGATCATACAGACCGGCTCGCGATGTCACCGGGCAGAAGGAATCACGCGGACGTCTGAAATTGGCGAGCATGGTCGCCAATGGAGAATTGGACATGGATGAGCTGATACGACACTACACGTCGTTGGCATTTGCAACTCACGGCAACTACGCAGCCGCGGCCGATCATCTGAAAATCAACTGGCGTACCGTACGCGACAAACTCGATCTCGGTTTGGTTGCGGAGTACCGAGAGCAACCGCAATAGTCGCCACGGTGTTGCCGTTCTCCCGTTAGGCAAACAATTCGCTAATTGGCGTCGGATCGCTGACCAGATGAGTTGGCCGACCCTGAGGGGTGTATAGGATCTGGTCGGGATCGATTCCCAGTTTCCGGTAGATCGTCGATACGAAATGCTCTGGCGAAAGAACACGATCGACGGCGTTATAGCCCGCTCGGTCGGTGGCACCGATGATCTGACCGCCGGGGATGCCCGCTCCCGCCAGCATGACGCTCATCGCTTGTGACCAATGGTCACGGCCAGCATCGTTGTTAATTTTCGGCGTCCGACCAAACTCACCGAGCATCACGACCAGCGTACTGTCGAGCAGGCCGCGTTGATCCAGATCGTCGATCAAAGCCGCGACGGTCGAATCAATTTCAGGCATTCGTTTGTTGAACGCCTCGAATAATTTCGTGTGATGATCCCATCCCCCTTCATTCAACGTAACGAATGGGACGCCCGCTTCGACCAATCGCCTGGCTAGCAGGGCTCGCTGACCGAATGTATGTCGTCCATACTTGTCACGAATCGTCGGCGGTTCCTTGTGAATATTGAAGGCCGCTTGCGCCTTCTCGCTGCGCATCAACTGCTGTCCCTGCGTGTAATAATCGTCGAGAGCACGGACCGGATCCGCGGCAGCCGCATCGGTAACTCTGGGCAACCGATCGACTCGCAGGCGAATCGATTCGCGTTTCGTAAATCGTTCGTCGGTGATTCCGTTCGGCAGCGCAACATCCCTGACACGAAACGATTCGCTGTTCGGATTGTCGGGCACGACAAACGGGGCGTACTGTGCTCCCAGAAAATTGGGGCCTCCCGAGCGAGTCATGCTCGGGATCGAAAAGTAAGCGGGCAGGCCATCTTGATGGCCCCGTGCGTGCGCCGTCGCCGACCCCAAGCTGGGGTGGAAGCTGACGAAGGCTCCGCAACCGACAGGAATTCGTGGGGGAGACCCGGTCATCATGTAGTGATTGCCAGCACCATGGTTGCCCTGGTTGTGGCAGATCGAACGCACGATGGCCAACTTGTCCGCAATGCCAGCCAGTCGAGTCAGATGCTGCGAGAAGAATCCGCCGGTGATTTTGGTGGAGATCGGTTCGAACTCGCCGCGCACTTCTTTCGGAGCTAGTGGCTTGGGATCGAACGTCTCATAGTGAGTTGGCCCGCCGTCCAGCCAGATCAGGATACAGCTTTTGGCTTCGGTGCGTGTCACGATCCCGGATTCAGCGGAACTCGCGCGTCGCATCAGGCCGTCGACAAGACCCAAACCGAAGAAACCACCCAGGCCAAACTGAATCGCGTTTCTGCGAGTGACGCCGGCGCAATTTCGGTAACTGTTCATTGTTAGCTCCACTCAATTCACGAATCAGTTTTTGCCGTTTGATTTCGCGATTTCAACTTCACATCGAC
>DASYEA010000327.1:0-2466 GCA_036499265.1 Schlesneria sp.
GTCGTCGAGACTTTGATGCCAGGACCGCGCGTTAACCCGAACGACGGCACTGACCACTGAGTAATACCGTCGGGCGCCGCGATCAGAATCGTTCCATCAATCGTGAATTTTTGCCGCTGCGCTTCGTTAAAGGTGATACGCAACCGCCTTGGTCCGGTGGCAGCATCGATCACTTCTGTGCGAATCAGATTCGTCGTTCGTATCTCACCCTCACGAACAAGGCTTTTGGGTGGCAGATCGATGTCGATGAAATCGAATTGACTATCAATGGGTTCGCAGCGGATGCGAAATCGCAATTCGCCGTGAGTGGAACGCAGATCAAGAGATTGCAGTTGAGAGACATCGATGGCTTGAGGGCGTGTCTCGGGCGGATTCTGCGACCAGCGAACATCGATTGCACTGGCTGAGCCGACATCAACGCTGAAGTGGCGTCGATCCGCGACAGCATCGATCGCTCCCTGAGCACCCACAGCGTCGAAGAACGCGGCCGATTCCGGAAGTTCGACAGTCCAGTGTGTCGCCGCAGCGATGGGGGCTTTCGCCTGAAAACTGCCACCCAATGCTGTACGAACACCGGCACGCTTCAAATCAAGTTCAATATCGAGCGTACTTGCTGCCGCTGTTGTTGAACGCTCGCGATTCCAGGCGATGACGAATCCCCCTTCGGGGGCGACTTGGGCCGGATGCGGAACGCCATTGATTTTGCAGGCGTCATTACCCGTCAGGAACGCATTGGGTATTGGCAGAAGAATCTGATGGTTTGCTGCCGGGTCGAGAAGGTGAATTGTCAACTTCGCACGCAGCGAATCTGCTCCTGCGGGACTGGCCGTCAAGTGATACTGGGCCGATGAGATCAACGACTTCGGCGCGTGTGCCCTGGCCTGATTCGCTTGGCGCAGCGACGTCAGCAATTGCTGCGGTAGATAGACCAGTTGCAGTTCTTTCGATGGCTTTCCGTCATCATCGACCGGGACCAGAACCGTAAAGCGACTGATCGGTGCTTCGGAAGAGACCGTCGCTGGGCCGGAATTCGATACGGGTGTCGTTGAGTCTTGGGCGTAGCTGGTGACCGCGAAAGCCGCCAGCAGCGAGACTGCCGTTTTCCAATCGAAGCTGTGGGTACTTCCCAACGGAACCATCTGCGAGGGGTCGCGACGTGGAGAGATCACTGATCGCCGTGGGGATAGCAACGCGACCACTGTTCCCGCGATCGCCCCCCCAACGATTTCTGCATACGGCGACGGCGCAAAGCAGGCCCCGGCGACCAGCAACGCCAACCAGTAGGCTGCGATCCGATCACGGTATTTCCAGCCAAGAATTCGGAGGATGATTCCCAACATCAGGTTGACGATCAACGTGATCCAGGCCAGCAGTTTCGTCTGATGTGTCTGCCACGTTTCCAGCTTGATTTCGCTTGGGGCTGCCGCCGAAATCGCTTCGTGGACCTGCCACTCTGCAGGCGCAATCAATTCGTGGCTGAAGTCGCCAACAGTCTTGTCGGTGGAGAGGCTGGGACGCGCCAGATCTCGCCAGGATTCAACCATAAACGGGTTGAAGAAGATTTCGTTAGCCGGCCGCCCTAAAGGGCCGAAGATTCGTTCGGTCCAGGCTGATTTTGGAAGCGGCTGCCTCATCCTGACTCCGATCGGGTCCGCATACACTTTCACGCTTGGCGGCAGCGCGAACTCCCAGGCAAATCCCAAGACTGGGGCGGAGATCTGCGGAACAAGAATGCGATGAACTGTTCGGACATCGCCTCCCGCGGAAGGAATTCGATAGAGTAGTTCAATCAGATCCCGGCGCGTTGCGTTCAAGTCAGAAAGCAACAGCTCATTTTCCTGACGATTGGGAACCGTGGCCTGCCCTGCGACCGTCACTTGTTGCAGGATGGCCGACGAAGGCAACCGGATTCGAAGCTCATCACGCGAGGTTCCATTCTCCAATCGAATCTGCGCGCGATACAGGTCATATCCTTGCGGATTAGCGGATAAGAGCGAGCGTAGTCGCATTGAGACCATCGTCGGGAACTCGTGAGATCGCTCTGGATTTTTCATCGTCAGCGCCAACTGGGCATTGGCATCGTCAAATGTCCAAGTCCGAGTTTGCTCGATGGCATTCACGGCGGAAGCAGGGTCGGTATCTGATTCGATGGCCTCGGGTGCGACCGGCTTCGCTGCCGAGTTGTCCATCGACACTGTCTCAACTTGTAGATCGAGAGAGCCCGGATGCCGGAGTATGACTTGAGATCGCCGCTCAATCGCTTGCGGAACGACCAGCAATGCCGGACGTGATTGCGGTAACCAGCGAGTTCCCCGATGACCTTCGATCTTGATGGAACCGATGGAGAGCGGAGGTAGTCGCAATTCCCAGAGCTCGCCCGAACTGGGCAGATCCCAATCGGCGTGTTGGGCTACGGACATCCGCTGAGCGAGCAGTTCGCCTTGGCGGGGTGTCGACATTGACCAG
>DASYEA010000328.1:0-6856 GCA_036499265.1 Schlesneria sp.
TTCGTCTGCTTCCGCTTCAAATCGGTAGGAAACACGAGGCGAATCACTCGGGGTATAGTTGCAGACGAATGCGTACTGGTTCTCTCGATTCCCAGGCTGCAATCGGAAGTTGCGGATCTCCAGTTCATTCAGACGATTGACGGCATCCTGCCAGGAGAAGGTTTCCTCTGGTCGGCTGGGCGTACGAGTTTCGCTGGTTTCGGGAAGGCGACCGCGCTGGAACATCCGTGGGTTTTGCGGATCTTGTGATTTTGGCATCACGGTATTTTGGATGCGAGCATCCTTGAATTCTGGCAGTGTTGGCTGCGCATCGAACCGTAGATCCTTCAATTGTCCTTTTGGGGGATCGGTCTGGTTGCTGCGGGACATACCTCCATCAAGATCATCGACAGGGCGATGTAGATCACCACGCGGTTCATCTTGCCAGGACGATCGCGGTGTCGTCCCAGGTTGCGACCGCTGTCGTGCGTCGAAGGACGTCTCTCGATTGCCAGAGTTTCTGCCGCGGGGCAGCGGTACCGAGTCGCCCATGCGGCCCGTTCCAGTTCGTGCATCATTCGGTTCAGAACCGAAATCAGGAGCGTGTCCCAGATCGCCCAGCATGTCGTCGTCTGGTCGTTCCGACTTGCCAACGCGCTTTTCGTGGTGTTCGTCGGGGCCTTCATCCAAAGGCGAGGCCACGACCGGCGCGAATTGAGGTATTCCAAAGATCGCCAGTGCCGGGATTGATAATACGGGAACCATCAGTAGCAACGTGGCAAATGTTCCATGAATGCCTGACCGCATGGGTCGCCCTCGTCCATCGGGATCGTTCTGATTGCTGTTTCGATGGATCGGCATTCGCGCAGAAAAATGCGCCAGCGACACACGATCCATCGTGTTCTTAATTCAACCGCACACCGGAAATGGGGTGATCGATTTGAATCTCGTCAACCATCCTGGTCGACGGGCGGATGTTAGGGGAAGGCCCCAAGTCTGGCAATTCGAATTTGTAATTTTGCCAGCTTCGTTTCACTTTCGCAGACTTTGGCACGCCGCATCAATGGTCACGGAAGTTCCACGAAAATGTCCGTTCCCTCAATCGTCACTGGAAATGATGGCTGACACAGATGTGCATTCAAACAATGCCGACCTGTTGTGACATCGAACTGCCATCCATGCCAGGGGCACGTGACGATGCTGCCACGAATCACACCCTGAGCCAGCGGGCCACCGGCGTGCGGACAGATTCCATCCATCGCGTGGAAGCCATCTTCCAAGTGAAATAAGGCCACGATGCGGCCACCGGCGACAAATTCGCGGCCACTACCGAGAGAGACTTCTTCGATCGAAGCAATGCGATATCGGTTTGACATTAATTCGCCTGAGTCTGCCACGAGAGAACTTCGTTATTCCGAGACTGCATTTTGCGAAGTATCTAACTAAAGAGAAGTGCAGGCGGAATTCTTCGGCCGTTGATCTGGCAGGATCACAATCACATGCGCCCAATCTATTGGCGAGATGGGCTACAAGACCACTGCTAGCCGGCAAGGCGCTGCGGCTGTGCTTTCTGACGTACTTTTGGTTCGCTTTTCCAGCGGCGATGAACCCAGAAGTATTGTTCGGGAGCTCGGCGGATCGCCTGTTCGAGAGCGGCCGTATATTGCCGAGTGATCTCGCCCACCGGATCATTGCTGGTGACCAAGCGAGGATCGATTAACGCTTCGCAACCCACTTCAAAATTGACCCAGCGATTGGCATCGAAATCGTCGGGTCGTCGAATTGAGTATCCGACGATAATCAACGCGTCGTATTCCAGTGCCAGCAATGCGATCGACTTGAAGGTCGAGGCGGGACGTCCGAAAAAATCGACGAACAGTCCGCGAGGACCCGCATCCTGGTCGCAGAGCATCCCCAGGTTGCCCCCTTTTTCCAGCAAGGCGGTCATGTCATCGAATCCGCCAGACTTCATCATCAACCGATGGCCGGTCGCTTCCCGGAACCGTTGAAACCAGCGGTGAAGGTAAGGGTTGTCCATTTCTCTCGCCACGACCCCCATCGGGAAGCCCCACATCCCGAACAGCGTGGTCCCGATTTCCCAGTTACCGAAGTGGCCACCCAGCATGATGACGCGGCGGCCTGAACAGACCGCTTCATTAGTCCGTGTGAAATCGGCAAAGTGAATAGCCTGACGATAGCTGTGAATGTGTAGCTTTCTTTCTGATTGAATCACTTCCGCGACTGTGCGAAACAGATGAATCCACATCTGATACACAACCTGTTCGATCTCACGCTCGGAGTACCGATCACCGAACGCGAGGCGCAGGTTCTCTCGCGCAACTTTGTAGCGAGTCCACTTGCGCGGCAAGACGTAGTGGATCACCCACGCCAGATGCTCGGCCAGGCGAGCGGTGGCACGCGGTGATAAGCAGTCGACGACACAGACTCCTATCTGAAAGATAAGATATTCCAGTCGCCGTCTGACTGAAAGTAGCATGATCATCCCTGATCGATAGACGAATACTTCAGGCATCGATTGCCCGTCTGCCAGAAGTCTCCACGGAACGGCCGTTTACGTCAACGGAAGATTGGCAGACTGCGTTCATCTCGACTACAGAATGAACTTGCTCAGATCCTCATCTTCGCTGATCTCTTTCAGTTGCCGACGCACGAATTCGCGGTCGATCGTGATTGCGGTCCCGCGCGAATCCGGTCCCTCAAAACTGATATTTTCGAGCAACCGTTCCATGATCGTATAAAGGCGCCGAGCACCAATGTTCTGAGTCGATTGGTTGACGTGCCACCCGATCTCGGCCAATTCTTCCAAGCCATCCGCCGTATAAACCAATTCAATCCCATCAACTCGAAGCAGCTGTTGTGATTGGCTGGTGATCGAACTGGAGGGCTCGGTTAAGATTCGCAGAAAATCGGCTTTGGTCAGGTCGTTCAATTCGACTCGGATCGGGAATCGCCCCTGTAATTCGGGCATCAAGTCGGCTGGGCGAGCCGAGTGGAACGCGCCGGCGGCGATAAACAGAATGTGATCCGTCTTCAGAGATCCGTATCGAGTCTGCACGGTCGCTCCTTCGACGATTGGCAACAAATCGCGCTGTACTCCCTGGCGGCTGACGTCTGCCCCCTGCTTCTCGGACTGGCCGCAGATCTTGTCAATTTCATCGAGAAAGACGATTCCACTGGTTTCCGCCAGCTTCAGTCCCTCGTCGTGAATGACATCTTTATCGAGCAGTTGTTCGATTTCCTGTTCCTTCAACAACGTGCGAGCGTCTCGCACAGGCAGCTTTCGATCCTTGTGCTGACGAGGCATCAGCTTCTCAAACATCTGCTGGAAATCGCCGTCGATTTGTTCCAGACCCATGTTCGACAAGACTTGAACGGGCATCCGCCGTTGCGGCACCGACAATTCGACAGACTTGTCGTCCAGGGCTCCTGATCTCAACATGGTCCGGAACTTCTCGCGAGTTCTCTCGTGACGTGCTTGCGCCTCGGCCGCAGGGTCGCCAGCCCCTTCTGCTGGCGGCGTGTGTGATACGGGCTCATGAGGAACCAACAAGTCCAGCAATCGTTCTTCGACGTTTTTGTCAGCCTGCTGTTCGACTTCAACTCGTTTGCGTTGCTTGACCAGGTTGATCGAAGCATCGACCAACTCGCGAATCATGCTTTCCACGTCGCGACCGACATAGCCGACTTCCGTGAAGCGAGTCGCCTCCACCTTCACGAAAGGTGAGCCAATCAATTGAGCCAACCGCCGCGTAATCTCGGTCTTGCCGACGCCAGTCGGACCAATCATCAGGATGTTTTTGGGGGTGATATCGCGACGCACATCTTCCGGAAGTTGCTGCCAACGCCATCTGTTTCGCAGGGCCACCGCGACGGCCCGCTTCGCCGCATCTTGTCCAACGATGTGCTTATCCAGTTCCGCGACAATCTGCCGAGGTGACATGTCTTGCATGATACAATCCTGTCTATTTCAGAAAGCAGGCTGCCGACCCGCATCAAGCTCTAGCTCCGCGATCACGCGTCAGTTTGCGGTCGGAAATTCTTCGACGACGATGTTGTCATTGGTATACACATCGATTTCCGACGCGATTCGCAGTGATTCCCGCACGATGTCGCCAGCACTCAAGGACGAATGCTTGGTGAGTGCTCGGGCTGCCGCGACGGCGAAATTCCCACCCGAGCCGATTCCCAGGATGCCGTCCGCAGGCTGAACAACGTCGCCCTGCCCAGTGATCAGCAGGCTATGTTCGGGATCGACAACGATCATCATCGCTTCCAGCTTTCGCAAGATGCGATCGGTTCGCCAGTCTCGCGCCAACTCGGTGGCGGCACGGGGTAAGTTGCCAGGAAAGTTCTTGGCTTTCGTCTCGAAACGTTCCAGCAGAGCAAACGCGTCGGCGGTTGATCCCGCAAACCCGACAACCATTTTCTTGTCGAGAATCCAGCGGACCTTGCGAGTATCCGCCTTCAAAATGTTCGATCCATACGTCACCTGGCCATCGCCACCCAAAGCAACCCGGCCTTGGTGTCTGACAGCCAGAATCGTGGTGGAATGCGTTTCGACTCGATAGGGGCTTTTCGTTCGGTGGGTTGAAGTCATGCGGTGTTTGCTCTGCGAGGAATTCGTTCGATGGCTGGTTTTCAATTACCAACTTCCAGCGTCGAATTCTACGCAGCGCAGCAAGCTTCATCTGAGAAATCGATGATGCCCCGTACGTTTCGTCATCCCGCGCAGGCAGGAATCCAGTCGATCGACTCGATCACGCAATCCGGACGGTCGGCGTCGGGATGATAAATCGCCCACCCATTTCTCGATATTGGCGTTGCTCGCTGAGGATTTCATCCGCGCCACCCGTCGCCAGCAACAGACAATAGTCGGGTTGGTCTTCAACTAACTGTACCGGATCATAGATCTTCAGGTGTGATCCGATCCCAAAGGATTCGAGCAGAGTGCTTCTCTTAGCGGATCCTCCGTAAATGGCGATCCGTTTCCCTTCGGACTTGAGCGTCTGCAGCAACTGCCCGAGTTCTTGTCGAAGCGATTGAATCCGATTGCTGAACGCCAGATATTGCGCGGAATCCCGTACCCAGGCGGCTTCTTGATCCATCAGATCTCGAACCGACGACTGAACTGGCCAGGCATCCGACTTCGCCGCAAATATTCGCAGTGTGCCAGAGGAGGCCGTTGATCTTTCGACATCCACGATTTCCATTCCATGTTGGCCGAAGAGCTGCGTCAGCGATGACAGTGAAAAAAAGCACAGATGGTCGTGGTTAATGGTGTCGAAGTTCGCTTCATCAAGCAGGTCCTTCAAATAGGGAACCTCTACGACCGCCAGTCCCTCTGGCTTCAACAGTGCCGCGAATCCTGCGACAACGTCGTTCAAGTCGGCCACATGGCCCAGCACCTGATTCGCATGAATCACGTCAGCACAGCGGTTATCGCGTTTCAACTGCAGCGCGAACTCCAAGCCAAAGCGATTTGGAAACGAGCCGATGCCGTGCTTGGATTCGGCGACCCAGGCCACATCCTGCGCGGATTCAATTCCCAGGACGGGGATCTTTGCCTGCTGATACCACTGCAAGAGGTAGCCGTCATTGCTGCCGATTTCAATCGCCAGACTCTCTGGCCCCAGTTCCAGCTTCTCGCAGACTTGTTTCACGACGGACTTGGCTTGCGAGACCACGCCGGCCATCGCTGAGGCAGGCAGCGCGGATTCGCGAGTCAGAATATCCGATGGAATTGATTCGGTGATTTGAGCCAATGAACAACTCGGGCACCACGCCAGATCCAGTGACCATCTGGCATCGCTTGTTGCGACGGCGGCAGACTGTACCTCGGCGGATCCCCCCAGTGGCAATATCGAGTTCAACCCGACTCGGCTACAGATTCGACAGGGTGCAGCAACCTGATTGGCATCGTCGGTTGAATTGATTTCGATAATCATCGCGTTCGTTCTCCGATAATCTTCCAACGTGGCCAGGGATTGCGAGTGAGCGCGCAACAGGAAGGCGAAATGCATTAGACGTGTGAGACACCCAGAAGGGAGGGTGCCAGTGAAGGGGTCTGTAGATCAGGGATGGGAACGGAACTGTCGACTCGCTCTGTGGATAGGCACCACGGTGCCGCACTTCCACCTGCAAGAATGACGACAGGCATCATTCGCTCCGTTCGAATCCATTCGGGATATCCAGTTCGACCTTGAACCGGCAGTACCAGGAACGAGCACTTTGCGACGATCAGTACGTCTACTCAGGCTCCCCCATGGAACTCGCGGGGACTATATCGGTGACCTCCAAATGTGGCAAGATCGGCCGAGGCCAAGGTCCGAATCTCCGGTTTTGACGCGGCTGATCAAATAGCGCTCTTCGCACTTGGCACGCTCGCTGATATGTTTCCGGAAATTGGATGCTGGTCTCGATTGATTTGCAGCCCACGGAACAAAGGATTGGGAATGACTGCGACGGCCACGATGTCACGCTGGGGAGCGGCCGAGACTGGGACAGAAAGTCTCGACGGGCCCGAGATTCAAATGGAGACCGTTCCTTGCCCCAGTTGCCGGGGAACTTCGTTTGAGCCGATCTTGAAGGGTGGCGATCACCTCACACATTTGGGTGGTGAATTCTCGCTGGTCCGGTGTGCCCACTGCCAACTCGCCCTCACGAATCCGCGCCCGGTCGCCGAATCGCTGGGGTATTTCTACCCGAGCAACTACACCCCGTATGATCCATCCAACTCCGGAAGCCTCGGTTGGTGGCCGCAATTGCTGGAAACGGCAGCTCTGCGGTCTTACTACGGCTATCCGCAACAGCCAGTCAACTTGATGACGCGATTGCTCGGTCGATTGGCGATGACAAA